>JAUYGA010000061.1 GCA_030690755.1 Nanobdellota archaeon | reverse complement strand
GATGTGATCCATAAATACGAGGATAAAAGCTTAGATTTGCGTTGGTAAAAGCCAACTGTCAAAATAGAATAGGTGAAAGTGTTAGTTGGAAGAATGCTCAAGTGGCGAAGTCAAGTTTTAATGTCTTTTTCAATAAATTTTATAAACTTCCTCTGTGTTGGATTTCCTTATGAATGATAAAATCTACAGTATGCTCATAAAAGAGGATGAAGTGACATGGCAGTCTCTACTTTATTCTCTCGTCAAAAATGAAGGAATGGATCCTTGGGATGTAAATATCTCTCAATTGACGCAAAAATACATCAAAGCGATTAAAGAACTTAAAGAACATGATTTCAGAATTTCTGGAAAAGTTTTACTTGCTGCTGCAATCTTATTGAAAATCCAGTCAAACAAACTACTTGGAGAAGACCTGTCAGATCTTGATAGGCTTATTGCCGGCCCTTCAATGGACGAAGATGGTTTCTATGAAGATCTTGAAAATTTCAATCAGAGAAGTGAAGGAAACTTATCTGTACCGCCGCTGACGCCTAGAACTCCGCAACCGAGACTGAGAAAAGTGTCGATTTACGATCTTGTCGGCGCGCTGCAAAAAGCGCTTGAAGTCAAAAAGAGAAGGCTGCTTAGAAATCCTCCTGTGCACATGAACGCTCCTGAAAAAAAAATAGATATTTCTGCGCTCATGGAACGAGTCTACAAAAAAATCCTTATTCATTTCGAAGCAAACCAGTCAAGAGCCACATTTACGCAACTGCTGCCTTCACACAGCAGGCAGGATAAGATTCATACATTTGTCCCACTTTTGCATCTGACAAACCAACGAAAGATTGACATGCACCAGCAAAATCATTTTGGCGAGATTGAAGTTGAACTTTTGCATCATTCCACTGACCCTAAACAAAAAGCCGTCGAAGAATTCAAAGAGTCTCTAGAAAAGGTTGCAGAAAAGAAAGTTGAATAATATTGAAATAAACTTTTAAAAAATAATTCTCCCAATACCAACAACGACTAAAGAAAACAATAAAATCAAAACAACCCATGCCAGCCACATCAGGTAAAGTATTTTATCCTTGAAACTTAATTCATAAATAAAGTTTATAACAAACAAAGTCAATACCGCGAAGAAAACTGTCAATATCAACATGTTAAAATAAGCAAGCACCATTCCTGCTAAGCCAGTATAAATTCCGCAAGCTAATGCCTTTAAAAACGTGCCTTCTTTAATTTTAATTATTTTTCCAGAAATGAAAAACAAAGCAGAATTTATCAGAGCGAACATTATTGCTATTACAAAATATATCATAAAATTTGAAAACCAGCCAAGTGCCATTTTGCTTTTTAATCCCTCTTTTTTGAATAAACTGAAAAATCCTCATAAAGCCCTAAGCGACTTATGTTTTTACTTAATGAAATTCTTTCAAAACCCTGCTTCTCATATTCTTTCTCATGAGTCAATGGCTCATCTGAAAATATCAAATCTGATGTTGTCTCAAAGACATTTTTTGGAAATTCGTCATCTTCTGTAGCCCTTATCACATTAAAAGCCCTTTCGAAATAAATGTCGAATTTCTCGCGTTTTTTGACTCTTATACGTCTTATGAATTCAAAAGCATCTTCATGATAATATTTTATTTCAATAAGAGTATTCTCTATTTTAAACTTTGTGTATTTATAATTATGCCTGTTTCTTATTTTTGGGTTGACATTGGTTACACAGATCTTGATGTTAGCAGGTATGAAATGATACATATCCTTCAAGTCAACATAAGTCATAATCACCTGGTTTTTCTTCTTGAAATCAATGAGAGAATTAAGTATCATTATCGGATTTGCAACATCATATTCTGATCCTGGATAAAATAATGCGAGCCTAATACCTTCATTACTGCTTTTATTTTTGCTGCGATTTTTATCATCTCTACTTTTATTGCGAGCATCAGAAGCAATCTTTCGTTTCGAGAGTTCATCTTTTAACAAACCATATAGTTCAAATTCATCCTCGTCAAGAAAACTTCTTATTCCCGCATAATTCAGTTTTTTTTCCTTAAAAAACTCAAACATTTTCTCCTTAAAACCCTAAACTCTCTATAATCAGTTTTGAATCAAATTTTTTCAGGTCTGTATAATTCTGGCCTACGCCGATATACATGATTGGTTTTTTTGTTATATAAGAAATGCTTATTGCAGCTCCGCCTTTTTCGTCAACATCTGCTTTTGACAACACTATAGCGTCAAATCCAGCAGCCTCGTTGAACATCTTTGCCTGTTCTACGCAATCATTCCCTGTTATTGATTCTCCGATAAAAATTGTCAAATCCGGTTTAGCAACCCTAAGTATCTTTCTCATCTCATCCATCAAGTTTATGTTGCTGTGCAATCTTCCAGCAGTGTCTATCATGACAACGTCTTTTTTCGCGGCTTCTGCATGTTTTATCGCATCAAAAGCAACTGCTGCAGGATCGCTGCCATAATCATGTTTCACAAGTTTGACTCCGAGATTGTTAGCATGAAGCTGAAGCTGGTCTATTGCTGCCGCTCTAAAAGTGTCTGCCGCGCCAAGAACAACTGTCAATTTCTTTTCAAGAAGAAGCTTTGTCAATTTGGCGATTGTGGTTGTCTTACCCGAACCATTCACGCCGACAAAAACGATAACAAAGGGTTTTTGCTTCTTATCAATTATCTTCTGTATCAAATCCACTTCCGGAACATCAAACAGGCTTTCTATGCTTTCTCTTAGAGAATAGACTATAGTCTCATCCACCTTAGACCTTTGTATAGGAACGCCGACAAGATTCTTTTTCAGATCAGTTTTTATCTTTTCAATGACCTCTACAGCAACATTGTTTTCGAGCATTGCAAGCTCGAGATCCCAAAAAAGCTCTTCAAATTTCGATTCAGAAATTGTCTTTGTTGTTATCTTCTGCGTAATGAACTGAAAGAAACCTTTTTTCTCAGAAGTTGGCTGGACTTCGTTAGATTTGGATTCTTTAGAGAAAATTTCTTTAGATTTTATTTCTTCAACCGAAGTTTTTTTTGTTTTAACTTCATCTTCAGACTCAACAATTTCCGTAGCAGGCTCTGGCAATTCTTGCTGTTCTTCTACTTCTGATTCTTTGATTTTTTCAGATTCATACTTTTTTAATCCATAAAAATCTTCTTTTTCTGAAGCTTTCTTTTTCTCTTGCTCTTCATGCTCTTTTTCCTTCTCAGCCTTATCTTTTCTTCCAAATAATCTGCTTAAGAAACCCTTTTTCTCTTCAACTTCTTTGACTTCTTCGTTTATCTGAGAAATCTCTTTTTTTATCTTTGTAATACTTTCTTTTGCAACCTTTTCAGGCAAGATTTTATCTTTCTTTGAATCTTCTTTTTTTTCAGAAATTGATTTTGTTTGCTTTAACTGTTCAAGCTCTTCAGAAACTTTGTTCTTTTGTTCTCTGATGAGATTCAGCTCATCAAAGATTTCTTTTTTCAGGATGATTTCCTCAGAAGGTTTTCTTTTTATTTCTTCTGCAAGCAGATCTTCAGATTCTGTTTCTCCTGCCTTTTTTTCTTCTTTCTTTTCTTGTTTTTCTATCTTTTTTTCAGTCTTTGCTTCTACCCTTCGCTCCGTCTTTTTTTCCACCCTTACTTCGGGCTTTTTTTCTATTTTTTTTTCTACTTTTGGTTCTGCGCTTTTCTCTATCTTTTTTTCTACTTTCTCTTCAGTCTTCTCTTCCACTTCTTCATCGACACGTCTAGAAAAACGCGATACTGCTTCTTTCAGCTTGTTTTTTAAGAAACCAAACATTTTAAATTTAGGAAACCAGTCCCATCATTTCCTTTTCTAAGTTTTCAGACTTTAAAGCAAGCCTCTGAAACTCTTCAAGCAACTGAAGTTTAACTTTATCAACTTCTTTAAGCTGCCTGTTTATCAAATCTTTTGCTTCTTCAACAGATTTTAATACGACTGTATTTGAACCAACATTAACTAAAACTTTTTCATTTTCTTTAAGCACAGCTTTAACAAAAACTCCTGAAGTGATGGGAACGTAAAGCTCTTTTCCCACTTCTATGCTTTTAAGCTCTGTGAGAGTTTCAACTATCGCTTTTATCTCTTCCATCTGACCTTCCATAGACATCATCTGCTTTTGTATCTGTTTAAGTTGAGCATCAACCATCTGAAGTTCCATGTATTTTTGCTGAACTTCCTTCTGTTTCGCCGGAAGATGGAATTCTTCATCATCAAAATCATTAACACTATTCTTAACATTATCAGATGCAACTGTTTCTATAGCTACTTCTTTAATTGTGTTAAGCTCTCTTGCTTCCTGTTTTTCTTCTTTAGCTTCTTTCTTTTTCGAATTTTTTGCCATATTTTTCCCTCATAAACAAGCAATAAAAATTAACAATTCTTTAAATACCTTTGCATGAACTTTTGTCCTGCAAATTCACCAATTAAACTCATTAAATTCATTAAACTTCATTAACTCTCATGAAATTCAATCGTCCCATCATAATAAACACCTTTCTTAAGCTTCACAGGTCTCCAATTGTCAACTATAAGTTTTGCTTTCAGCCATTCTGCCAACTCTTTGGAATTTCCGATTGTTGCAGAAAGCGCGATTATCTGCATATCTTTTACTAAGTTCTTCATTATGGTTATTAGAATTTCAAGTGTCGGCCCTCGATTGATATCATTCAATAGGTGTATCTCATCAATTATTATTGTTTTGACCTGTTTTAACCAAGGCGCGCTATGCCTTGTCAATGAATCAAGCTTTTCTGCCGTGCATATTATGAAATCATAACTTGCCAAGAAGGGGTCTGTAGAATCAAGATCTCCAATGGATAATGCAATTTTTACTTTATCTCCATAATCTTTCTTGAACTCCTTGTACTTTTCTGATGCGAGCGCTTTCAATGGCACAACATAAACAACCTTTCCCTGGAGATTAAAAATTGTGTTAAGAGCAGCCATTTCTGCAATAAGAGTTTTTCCTGAAGCTGTCGGGGTGCAAACGAGGATGCTTTCTTGGTTGAATAATCCTTCATTGATTGCTTTTTTCTGAGCAGGCCTTAATTCAGTTATATTTCTTTTTTCAAGAAGGAATTTTACTTCTGACGGAATATCAGCTAAACCGATTTCTGAATATGCTTCTGAGGATGTTGATTTTTCTGTTTTTTTTCCCATTTGTCTACACTCCCATATGTTATGTGTTTTAAATCAGTATGCTTTTAAACTTTTTCTGTTAAATGATTCATGCGCCGGTAACTGTAAAGGCAAATTCCTGATTTTCTATTAAGATAACGTATATACTCAATCACCGCAATCTATTTATACTAGAGCTATCTATAGATAGCTATGGTAAAAGTTGAAATAAAGAAGAGTAATCTGGTATTGAAGGATAA
>JAUYGA010000060.1 GCA_030690755.1 Nanobdellota archaeon | reverse complement strand
ATTGTATAATCTGCTTTGATATGTCTATATCTTGCTTAAATGTGAACTATGTAAGGCAATATGAAACCCTATGACCTGCAGCAATTTGCGAGGCTCGATAAAAGTAACATTTTAGACGACAAGGGGGACGCCCCAAGCAATTGTGAGCGAGTTCGCTCACGAATGAGCTCACTCGCAGGTCACGGGAATGTCGGCCTGCGTCTAAACATGTTAGAGCCGAGCCGCTGCTGGCCGAGCAAAGCGAGAGGGTTTCATATTAGCCACTATGTAAGAAAAGTTTATAAATAAGCCGCCAAAACTAAGGAATGTGAACAAAAATGATGATTCCAATAAGATGTTTCTCATGCGGAAGACCAATCGGCCATCACTGGGAAGAATTTAAAGCAAGAGTTGCAAAAGGCGAAGACCGAAAAGCAGTAATGGATGAACTAGGTGTAGAGAAATACTGCTGCAGATCAATGTTCATGGGCCAAGTTGATTTGGTTGATGTTTCTGGCGAATTCAAGAAGTTTTAGTTATGATAAAAAGTTGGTGATTGATTAGTTTGGTATTTTAAAATAAACTCAATGCTACAAAAATGGCTGCTCCGCAAAAAATCACCCCCGAGGGATTTGAATTCTTTAAGAATCACTATTACGAAAAATGTTGTATTGGATTTAAAACTCAAGAGATGCCCCTTGAATTTAAGAATGAGCATAATCAGTTTGATGAATTAAAAAATCAATGCGGATATGTTCTCTATAAAGATATTTTCACTCCAACAGAAATGATGGCTTTTTATATTGTGCAAAGAAGCGCTTATTTAAATCATCAAGGCGAAATCACAAACTTAAGTCAAATAATTGACTTAGAGAAAGAGAATAAAAAAGCCCTTTCTGATTTGCTCATTAAAAATGAAAGAGTAAAGAATGAATTTTCAGAGAAGATTGATGAACTTATTAGTGATTTATGGATTGGTTTAAATGTTTTCAGTCAAATATCATGTCCAGATTATGGGTCGATGCAACTTCTCGATTATTTCAGCATTTTCGAATTGCGTTTTAGATTCAATGAACGCCGTAAGCGCAGTGCAGTTAAAAAATTCTTAAAATGTTGGGATAAATTTGAGTATACTTTAAAAACTGACAAGAACTATTTGCTGGAATTAAACAGGGGAATTGAAATAAATATCGCAGGAGTTGATTAATATGGCTGTTGATAAAGACACATCAGACTCAGATAACTATTCTGCTTATAGAAGAATGGAAGAATCTGGCGAGTTAAAACCTTATGAAGGAAAGTATGTTGTTTTTCATAAAGGAAAATTAGTTTCTCATAATGAAGACCGTGATGTCGCATTAAAAGATTTTGCAAATCAACCTGTTTTTTACATGAGAGTTTTAAGAGAAGGCGAAAGCCCTGTAGTTAAACATCGCGGGCCTATGCTTCACAGAATAAGATCCATAGATGATGTTCAATAACCCTCAGGCCATTTTGCTTTCCATTTGTATTCATATCCTGGATAGCTTTTTCTTTTTTCAATCAGGCCTTCCTCAACGAGCATATTGAATGTTTGAATCCATTTTCTTGACTTGTTGTTGAATATAGAATCAGGTGTCCATTCATTTCTGTAAGTATGCCTAAATAAATGCATTATTTCTGCTTCTGGAGAATGCTTCTCGACCATAATTATTTACAAAATACTTTGGATTAATAAATTTTAGCCTAAGAAATAAGTATCGCAGGTTTTCCAGGTGTTGCCTGTTTTGCTTTCGCTTCCTTTGACTGGGATGCTTTTATTATTTCTATCTTGCAGCCGAATAGTTTCTCAAGGTTTTCTTTATTGTCTGTTAATGCCTCGAATTCTATCTTTTCAGATAAAACAATTGCAGGAAGTTTGGCTGGATTTTTGATAAATTGAGGTATTGATTTTGATATTTCAGTTCCATATTTTTTCATGTCGGACTTCATGAATTCAGATATCAGTGTTTTGACATCATATGTTTCTTTCATTTTTTCTTTGAGCATTGCAAAGAATTCAAATTTCCAGTCATCAGAGATAAACATAGTTATTTTTTCAGGGGATTTTTTTGTAAGTTCAATGATGTGCGTTATGTCTCTGCGTACATCCTCAATCAGTTTCTCTGCCGCTTCTGCAGCTTCGTCAATTTTTGTCTCGTCATATTCTGGCCAGCTTGCTGTTGAAATGAACTGCTTGTGGTTTTTGTTCATACCAATCCGTTCCCACATTTCTTCCGAAAGATGAGGTGTAAAAGGACAGAGCAGTAATGCAAGATTTTTTATCGCATAACCGTAGACTTGTTCATTTATTTTCCCTTCTCTGTATTTGTATATGTCATTGACAAATTCCATTATTGCGCCGATAGCCAGACTAAACGCAAATTCATCTATGAATGCTGAAACCTTTTTGATAGTTTTATGGGTTTTTCCGATAAGGCTGCGGTCTTTATTTTCCAGTGTTGCTTCAGCTTTTTCACTAAGTTCATTAAGAGAAATAACTTCGGTGTTTTCAACTAATCTAAAAACCCTATTAATGAAACGGAATGCGCCTTGAACACCTTGGTCAGACCATTCAAGTTCTTTTTCTGGAAGGGCTGCAAACAGCATAAAGAGTCTTGCAGTGTCTGCGCCATAATTTTCTATTATGCTGCCAGGATCAACAACATTTCCTAAAGATTTTGACATCTTTGCTCCATCTTTGCATACCATTCCCTGGCACAACAATCTGGCGAATGGCTCTGAAACATTTGTGAGTTTCATATCCCTCATCACTTTTGTGAAAAATCTTGAATAAAGCAGATGAAGAATTGCATGTTCTATGCCGCCGATATATTGGTCAACAGGCATCCAGTAATCTGCTAATTTCTTATCTATCATTTCTTTTTTGTTTTCAGGATCGCAATATCGGAAGAAATACCATGAGGAATCAAAGAACGTGTCCATTGTATCGGTTTCACGTCTTGCGTCTCTTTCGCAAATAGGACATATAACATGTCTGAAT
This sequence comes from Nanobdellota archaeon, assembly GCA_030690755.1. Taxonomy (GTDB): domain Archaea; phylum Nanobdellota; class Nanobdellia; order Woesearchaeales; family JAUYGA01; genus JAUYGA01. The sequence goes on along the minus strand of JAUYGA010000060.1, from coordinate 2,888 downwards.
TTCAGGCTTGTTTCGATAGGGTTTCCCTCTCCTGTGAATTCAACATCTTCAGGAAGCAGAACCGGAAGATTTTCTTCTTTTTCTGGAACAATTCCGCAATTGTCGCAATAAATCATAGGTATTGGCGTTCCCCAATAGCGCTGTCTGCTGATAAGCCAGTCTCTTAATTTGTAGGTTGTTGTTTTCTTGCCGAATCTTTTTTCTTCTAAGAATTTTGATATTTCTTCCATTGCCTCAACATTGTTCATTCCATTGAATTTTCCAGAATTCACAAGAGTTCCTTCTTCGATATACGCGCGGGCCATTTTGTCAGGATTCAGTTCATATGAGTCAGGAGAGATAACAACAATCAATGGAAGATTATACTTTTTGGCAAATTCAAAGTCTCTTTGGTCATGAGTGGGGACAGCCATGACAGCGCCTGTGCCATAATCCATAAGAGCATAATCTGCGGCCCAGAGCGGACATTTTCTTCCATTGATAGGGTTGATAAAATATTTGCCAAGAAAAACTCCTGTCTTTTCCTTGCCTTCTGCAGTTCTTTCTATGATTGACTTTTTCTTGACTTCAGAAACAAAATCTTTGATTGATTTTTCATAGTCTGTTCCTTTTGTCAGCTCAGTCACAAGAGGATGTTCAACAGCGAGAACAAGATAGGTTATTCCAAATGCAGTATCAGGTCTTGTTGTGAAAGTTGATATTGTTTTGCCTGTATCAGAACCATCTTCATTGACAATCTTGAAATCTATTGTTGTTCCATGGCTTTTTCCAATCCAGTTGCGCTGCATTATCTTGACACGCTCAGGCCAATTATCTAAGTTATCAAGTTCTGAAAGAAGTTCTTCTGCATAACTTTTTATCTTGAGATACCATTGTTCTAACGGTTTTTGTTCAACTTGAGACTTGCATCGCCAGCACTTTCCATCTTCAACCTGTTCATTTGCAAGAACTGTCTGGCAGTCAGGACACCAGTTTATCAGGCCTTTTTTCCTGTATGCCAGACCTTTTTCAAACATCTTTATGAATATCCATTGGTTCCATCTGTAATAATCAGGAAGGCACGTTCTTATCTCGCGGCTCCAATCGTAGCTTAGTCCAAGAAGTTTTTGTTGCTTTTTTTGTCCTTCAATATTTTTTAAAGTCCATTCTTTAGGGTTTGCTTTATTTTTTATTGCTGCATTTTCAGCAGGCAGACCAAATGCGTCATAACCCATTGGATAAAGAACATTAAATCCGCTCATTCTTTTATAGCGGGCATATGCATCTCCTATAGAATAATTTCTGACATGGCCCATATGCAGATATCCTGAAGGATAAGGAAACATCTCAAGCGCGTAATATTTTGGCCTTGATTCATCTAGTTTTACCTTAAAGACCTTATTCTCTTCCCATCGTTTCTGCCATTTTTTCTCAATAGCAGGAAACGGATTTGTTGCTTGGTTTTCTTCCATTTTTATCTAACTGTGCTTATGCATCTCCTAACACGTCTTAAGAATAATAAATATCTTGTTTATTTAAATTTAACTTATAAAGAATTTAATGGAAATCTTTTATTTTAAAAGCGTAATGATATCATACAATCTAAATTAAGGGTTTTATGAGTAAGTAAGTTCAATAAGGTTCATATTGTTTCAAATCCGACTTTTTCGTTTTTTGCTTTGGATTTCATTTCAGTATACTCTCCATCCGGCTTGATTAATATTCGGTTTTTTCTTTTTCTTCATTAATTCTAGCCCTATATTCTTCATGGTATTTGCTTAATGTGTTAAATATTGCAGAGTATGCTCCATTTGTTCCAGTTGGCACAGAGATTTTCATACGCAATGGTGAAACTGCAAGGCCCGGTGTGTTCTCCGCAATAGCATAAACTTCAATCTGACCATTTTCGTCTAAAGAGAAATCAACATTGCATGTTTCAAACTTAAAGGGAATATTCATCCCGCCGATTGTTGCTAAACCCCCTTTTGTATCAAGTTCCTTAAATGATACTCTGCGTTCCAAATCATCTCCAGTTATTGCATTCATTGTTTTTTCCTCCTCTTGGTCCCTTTTAGCAGTTTTATTAGTTTTTTAGGTTGATAGAGCTCTCTCATGTTCCACATTTTTGTTGATGCAGAACAAAGAGCCAGAAACTTATAAGACAAGCACCACGACTACTAGAACCAAGACTAAACTTTTTACATTACATCTTATTTTATTTTGTGTGCTCATATTCTAGTGTTTTTGTTCAGGTATTTATAAACTTTTCTATTTTTAACTGTATGGTGGTAACAATATCAGCGTATCAGAAGATACATTGTTAGAACAAAAGCAGGCACGCCTGAATCTCCATGAAAATGAAAATAAGCGGGAAGACACGCCAAAAGGTGGACACAAGCAATAACCACCAGTTTGACCTCAAACCATCCTCAACTCCGCTACCCCTTGAGCACCGGTGTTAAGGGTTAAGGCTGCCTAATGTAAGCTTTTGGCTTATTTCATTCCTGACCTGACCTATTTCTCCAAAACATCAATCCCAATGGACAGAGTTTCATCGTCAGGCTCGAGACTGATAATTAAAGCATGAGCCGCTCCTTCAGCTTCGACTCCATCTAAAGCCCAGTTTATGGTTACAGGGAAGGGCTAACTCCCCAGTCTAGTCTTCCCAAGAATACTAAAATGAGAAATAGGTTTTAAATCTTTCTTTATGGCGACAGGAGACGGCTAACCTCCCAATCTAGCCTGCAAGGATTACTTAGTTTGAGTTTTTTATAAAGTTTACCATTTAACCAGTATCTCCGAATGAAGATTCAAACTTGATATCTTTAATTTATTCAATTTAGATTTTTCCTAGAAACCACTTGGTTGGCCAATAAGGCATGCTACTTAGCTCATGTTTTCGCATGCTT
>JAUYGA010000083.1 GCA_030690755.1 Nanobdellota archaeon | reverse complement strand
ACTTTGAACCTGCAACCTCCCTTCTGATTTTTTATCATGCAATTTTATACATACTGGATGCTTATGATTGCCAGCGCCGGAATCACATATGATTGTCGTTTTCATTTTCTTAGTGTGTATCCTCTTTCCAAAGGGACTGATTGTTGGGTTTCCGAGAAATTCATCTAATTTTCGGATTGATGATTCTGAAAAAGCATGTTCTAATCTATGGGCTTCATTATGCACCTTTTTCAAGTCGTATCCGAGAACATCTGTTAAAAAAACTTCTATGACGCGGTGGTTATGCATGATTCTTCTTGCTTCTTTTTCCCCTTTTTTGGTCATTGAAATCTTTGAATAAAGATTAGCATCAACATATTTCATCTTTGCAAGTTTTTTGACCATGGCTGAAACGCTTGCTCTAGAAATTTTGAGCTCTTTTGCAATATCAACAGCCTTTACTTTTTTGTTCACATCTTTAACTGCTTTTGTCTTCTTGTTCACATCTGATGCTTTTTTTGAAACTTTTCGCGTTTTTTCATCTAACTCACTGTGTTTTTTCTCAAAAATAGAATACATCGTCCTGAGATAGTCTTCTATGGCGGATTTCATTGTCTTCAGATTATATTTTTTATATTTTTATTAACCAGTATATAAACCTTTTGAAAATGTTAGGTATGGTTAACATTTTATGGTAAGCTGCAGTTCAGCTGATTGCGTTGCAAAAAAATATCAAGTTTTATAAGCAGGCGCCATTCTTTGAAGAGTGTGTTGGTGGAGTGTGTGTTGAACATGTACCTCGGACTTGATATCGGAAGCGTAAGCATAAAATCAGCTGTTGTTGATGATAAAGGCAGTATTATAGAAGAGCATTACATCAGGACAAAAGGAAATATTATTGCTGCTACAAAAGATATTCTTGGTTTACTTAAGACTAAAAATGTAACTGGTATAGCAACCACTGGCAGCGCAAGAAAGTTCATATCTGCCCTGATAACTGCAGATGTCAGTGTTGATGAGATCACTGCTCACAGGACTGCTGTTTCTAAGTTGTATCCGAAAGTCAGGACAATATTTGAGATTGGCGGTCAAGATAGCAAAATAATATATTTTAACGACAGGAATGTTAATTTTGAGATGAATAATGTTTGCGCTGCAGGAACAGGCTCTTTTCTTGACCAGCAGGCAGCAAGACTTGGTTTGGACTTAAAGGAGTTCTGCAGGCTTGGGCTGAGCGCAAAAGAGTATCATAAGATTGCAAGCAAATGCACTGTTTTTGCAGAAACCGACATGATACATGCTCAGCAGTCGGGCGTTCCTCTAAATAAAGTGATAAGAGGAGTTCATAGAGGAATGGTCAATAATTATTTTTCTCAGCTTTGCCGTGGAAAAACCCTTGAAGGCGCTTTTTTATTTGAGGGCGGAACATCTGAAAATCCTGTTCTTGTGCAGGAATTCTCAAACAAGCTTATTGAGATTGGCCTGATAAAAAACAGAAAACAGCTCATTGTCCCAAAACCGCATAATAAGACAATGGGCGCAATCGGAGCGGCAATGATCTGCCTGAACAAAAAGTTAGACAACAAAAGGCAGGTTCCAAAAATCAAGGAATATGAAGTGCTTGAAGGGCAGAAATGCAATGCCTGCAATGTCAAGTGCGGTTCGTCCTTGACATCGATAAAAGTAAATGGAAAAGTGATAACAATAGGAAGGCAGTGTAAAGAATGATAAAAAAATCCAATAACAAATCCAATAACAAATCCGATAGGAGAGTCAATAAGTCCCATTCATTCAGCGGCATTGATAGTTTTAATGCCTTGGGCGATAGAGCAAAAAAGTTTGTTAAGGATGTTAATGAGAGAGCGCGCCCTAAAAAAGGCGCTAAAGTAAAACGGACAAAAATAGCGATTCTTCCGTTGTTGGGCTTTGAAGTGGCTGTAGCAACAGTGCTTGATAAGAAAAAGTTTGAGATAATTCCTTTAGACATAACTGAAAAAAATCTGACAGAAGATTATGGGCAGGAACTTTTTGGAGAATGGTGCTATCCTTTAAAGCTTACAGTCGCAATGATTGAAAAAGCGATTGTGAAAGACCATGTTAAAAAATTCATCGGCTATAACATAAACATCTGCAGATATCCTTTGGTTATGGGTGACATGACCAAATGGGTGAAAAAAGATTTTGAGTATTATCCTGTGATGTTTAAGGAGATTGGTTGGTCAACTGATTCATGCATTGATATTTTTAGGGAGCTGAAAAAGGCAATTCCCGGATTCAGTTTTATGGAAGCCACAAAAAAAGCTCCGATTGCGCTCAAAAGATCTCTCCTTGCAGGCGAGTTGACCAATTTTTATTTTAAGCATCTCCCGCTTGTTAGTAATCCCTTGTTTGTTAAGCAGGATTTCAAAAAAACAACCCGCGAGTTCATACTCGCAGAAGGTGTTGAAGAATCAGAAAAAGTGGCAAAAGCATTTATGGAAAGGGTTGAAAAGCAGGTTGTCAGAAAAAAGCCAAAATTTAAATTTCTTTTATCAGGAGATGTATCTGTGATAGTTCTTGATTTCCCTATATTTGATCTTGATGTATTTCTTGCAAAGAATGAAATCGAATTGGTCAGACCAGGATTTCCTCCGACAGTTTATCATTTGCGTTATGCAAATAACGGAAAGAAAGCAAAAGAGATTATTTCAAAAGTTTTATCCCATAAAACCCATAAGACTGAAGTAAGCCAGCATCATGTAATTGAGTCCTCAACAATATATCAGATTTTGGAAGGTATTGACCGCGGTGTTGACGGAATAATCTTCATCAAGCCAAATATGTGCGCGCCATGCGAAAACGTAAGTTATATCCTAAAAGAAGTCAAAAGCTTCGGCCTGCCAATCGTCGAGATAACTTATGACGAGCATCAGGGTGTAAACGGCATTATAACCAGGCTTGAGGCGTTCATCAATATTGTTTCTGAGACGAAGAATAGGAAAATGGCATGTTCTCAAAATAAATCTAGCTAAAGCTGGTATTTAGAAACTTGATAGGTAAATAAATTGATTATAACGATGTAATTTAACTAAGTCGCCTAAGGTGATTTGAGAAAGAAATGCTTTTGCTTGGCAAAATTAGGTAAATTATCTCAAGAATGATAAAACAAAAAAGATTATGTTGTATCTCTTATGCTTTCAAATAGTTTATCGTTGGTTACTAGAAGTCTAACCAATCCATTATTGGTCAAATAATCTCTTCTTTGCTGTTGTTCGACTGAATCAGATGCGAATGCTGAAAGATATCCGGCAAATGCTTTACTCCCTTGGTTTTCGGAAATAACTGTCACTAATTTAAGTTTAGTTTGTAATTCATAATTTTTAGCAAAATCTAGAAAAGTCATATCTATTGTTTTGTCGCAACTAGCAATACCTCTTGGAGTTCCTAATACATAATCGTTAGTTACTATGAACAAATGAGGTGTGTTATTTTGGTCTGATTGTTCCATTTTAACGTAGAAATCATTAAGCAGTATATAAATCTTTTGTTTTTTTGTCTCTATTTAGTGGTAAATTGATTAAGTTGCAATCTGTGATTTTTGCTAACCTATGGTGAAGAGTAACATTGGAATTTAACAAAGCATCTAACCCATTACATTTAAAAATAAGCTAGTTATATCTGTCTTCGATCACCATGTTTGAAGATCTTAAAGCAATATACAAGAATGACCCTGCTGCTCGCGGTCTAGAGCCGATACTTTATCCTGGACTGCATGCAATTGTTGTGCACAAATGCATTTCTCATCCATTGTATCTGATAAAGCTTAGATTTTTTGCAAGATTCGTCTCTCAGATAATGCGTTTCTTTACAGGGATAGAGATTCATCCAGGAGCGAGGATTGGCAAAGGATTTTTCATAGACCATGGTATGGGTATAGTCATTGGAGAGACTGCTGAAATCGGCAATAATTGCGTAATGTTTCATCATGTGACTCTCGGAGGGACTGGCAAGCATTCAGGAAAAAGGCATCCAACTTTAGGAAATAATGTGATGGTCGGCGCTTCGTCGACAATTTTAGGACCTGTGATTATTGGAGAGAATTCAAAGGTCGGCGCTGAAACTGTCATAATTAACCATGATGTTCCAAAGAATTGCACTGTTGTCGGCGCTCCTGGAATGATTGTTAAAAAAGATGGCAAAAAAGTTAAGCTCAGACTTAAAAAAAGTAGGCTTGCAAAGTGATTTTCTTATTTTAAATGTTATTGCAAATGCCTGATCTTATAAGACATTCAGAATATGCTGATTTTGTATTCTCCACAATGCGGCTTAAGTTTCTCAAGATGTTTTTTGTCAGGACTTAATCTATAATCAAAACTATCGTCGTATAACTTTATTTTCGGCAGATTAATTGAAGCGGCACCCATTCCAGTTACGTTGTATAACTCGCCTTGTTTTTTTGGGAAAATTATTCCAGAGCTAAATTTTTCACTTTCGAACGGAATATTTATGATTTCCAAGATATGCATCAAAACTTGTCCGTGATAGTTTGCTTTTCCAATAATTAAAAAAGGTTCGTTTTCGATGTAGAGCTGCACAAACTTGTTAATAATTCCGTCTAAATCAACGATTTGAATTCTTTCTGCAGTGTTTACATCCATTTTGTTTATCTCTCAATCTTTAAAATTTTATGAATTTGATGCGTAAGGAACAATCATTGCTCCGTTTCTTTCATTTGCTGATAATGTGAACTTGTCTTGTATATCTTCAGTTCTTATTATTCTTCTAACTCGGTCATGCAGTCCTTGCTGTATCCCTTTGAAGATGCATGCTTTTCTGCGCATGTTGGTTTGCGAAGGGAATGTTCCTGACTTCACATAGTCCCAGAAGTATCCTTGGTCTATTGGTCTGTTGGCTGGAATTATTTGGTCTACTTGAAATTTTTGGAAATCATGCACTTGTATTATTTTTTTTAAAGGATTATAATATGCTATTCTTGAACCGCCTAAAGGAAGAGCAATCTCCCATTCTGTCCTGCTCAATTCTTTAACATCGTAATGGCTGAATCTTGAATATTTTTCAAGAAGTTCTTTATCATTTAATGTGTTGATTGTCTGCAGAAGGTCTGCCTGCTTGAAATATGGAGTTATTGCTTTTGTTTCAGCTGTTTTGTAATCCACAGATTTTGGGAATAGGAATGCAGTGTATATTCTGTCTTTTCTGAAATGTTCAGAAGACCTATCGTCGACAATATTGTCAATTTTCTTTTTTGTTTTTGATGTCTTTTTTGTGTAATCATCTCCGAGCATCAGTTCAAGGGAAAACTCTATTCCTGCATCTTTTTCTGTGATGCCTTTTCCTTTTATAGTCATCCTGTTTTCTTGGGTTGACTCTGATTTTTCGTCTAGAACAAGGTTTGCTCTGACATAATCTATCATGTATTCTGTTGCTTCTGAGAACCCTATCTGCGGGGTTTCTTTACTTTTTTCATGAATTTTTGTTTCAGTCATTTTTATCAAATTACTCTGTTTTTTTGGTTTTATCTAAAAAGTTTTCGTTCTTGAAGGGTCGATGAATTTCAGATATGCTTCTCTATGCTCTGAACGTTTTGTTTTATCCTGCGGAAAAAAGTACATGAAATATGTTTCAGTGTATGTTGTCGGGTCTGCTATTGGATAATCTTCATGAGCTCTTTTGCGCGGTTTTGCTTCAACTCCTTTAGGGGTTATTTTGACTGTTGCAAAATATTGTTTATTCTGAAAAACTCTGTAAAGAAAACCTGAGTTATCATCTGCAGGAATTTGACTTTTATTGATTTGAGCTGCATATTCTCGAGTATAGAATGAGTCTAGTGAATTTACTATAGAACTAAGTTCTTTTGCGCAATTTGCATCTCTATTTGAGAAGATATTTAAACATAAGCCAGAATCGCCATTAAATACGTGTATTCCTTTTATGTCGTCAATATTAAGAGGCATTTCAGGGGAAAGTTGTAATTTATATATAAAGGTTTCTATTTTAGCCACTGCTAAGTAGTAATATTAGTAACATTTATATATGGAACCTATTTTTCAGGAGAATATACTAAAAAATCTAAAATGAAGAAGTGGAGGAATTAAGATGGAAAATGAAGGAAAAACAGTAGATTACCAATTAAACATGATTGCGCCAGGATTTGGAATAAAAATTCCTGCAGAAGCTGAAGAAATAGCTAATACTTTGTTAGTTCAATCGCATATAACTGATATGTCTGGCAATAAGGTAGATTATGCTAAATTTAGAGCAGCACCGAATATTGCTGATGTTTTGATGCAATATAATCAGGATGGAGTCACTCTAAATCTAGCAGCTGATATGGTTGTTTTAGGCGTGGCTAATGAAATTGCAACTCAAGATGAGCAATACAAAGGTTTAATTGAGGGTATAAAAGTAGCATCAAGACTTGTTGGCGATATGTACAACCGCAGACCTTAATAATCATGAGATAAAGAATAATCTAGTTATCATCAAAGGTCAAAAATGCCGCAGAATGAATCAAGCATTGAAATCATCGGAAAAGGAAACATCGGCGACAAAGCTAGACAGCTGATAGAGAAAACACCAACATTAAGAAAGATTGGCTTTAGTACTCCTTACAGAATGGTTCTTGCAGAAGATTTTTTTAACGGATTTTTTCAAAAAAACAATATAGGAAACTCATTAAGTGATGTGAAAAACACTGAAAACCTTGAAGAAAAAATAAAGAGAGGCGGCTTAGATTTTGATGAATTCTTAACACTAAAAGCAGTAAGCGAAATGCATGGAAGTTTTCCATTGGTAGTAAGGTCTTCAGCAGAGGGCGATTCAAGAGGGACAGGAACATACAAATCAGAATTTTGCGATAATGAAATTCCTCAGATAAGAAAAGCGTTAACATCAGTTCTTGCAAGTTATTTTTCAGAAAGCGCTGTCGCTTTTAGAAGAGATGCAAATACTGGTGAAGGCTTTGGCATTATTATTGAACCGTTAATCAGCCAGAACTTTGATTCCTTTTCTGCTCCTGTAATTTCCGGATTTGGTTACACTTCAACAGCTCGCGGTCCAGGATACATTAACGCAGTGCCTGGAATTGGCGGCGGTGTTGACACAAAAGACGGCGAAAGAATAACAAAAGACGCAGTAAAACCCTTTAAGGGAAATTTACAATGGTATCTCATTGAGGAAATTGGAGATATGTGCGCATTCAACGCTTCAAAAGTGATGAAAAAATCTGCTTTACTAAAAACTGACAGCGGATTGACCTTAGATCAGGATTATAATTGCTCTGTTTATTATAAGTCGCAATATTTTAAACAACATGGAGAAATCTGCCGTTCTTCCTTAAACTTAAAAGATCTGCTTGAAAAAATAAATATTCTAGATCTTTTTAAGATGATGGACAAAATGGAAAAAACATTAAAAAAACCACAGTACTTTGAATGGGCTGCAACAGTAGAAAATGAAAAAGTAAAATACTGGATAACACAAATAGCAGACGTAAACAAAAAACTCGATATGATGGACTTCGAAGACTTGGGTGAAATAATGTTTATGGGACATACTGTAACAGGAACAGGAATAAAAGAATGCAACAAAATAGCAAACTGCTGGAATCCTGATGAAGTCGAAAGCTTATACCAATTCAACAAAGAAAACAAAGATTACCTTCTAATATTTTCAAGTAGATTAACATATGGCGGATTCGGACCAGCAAGAAAACTGCGATATGGTGACTTCAGCAATGCTGCCGCTTTCTTGGAAATTCAAGACGCCAGACATAACGGAGATCCTGTTGCTCACTTGGGAGGTCAGCTTGAACTGGCTGGAAAATTATTTGGTGTTATGGATTATGATGCAGAAGTAGAGCCTAACTGAGATAAATTTGACACACAAAAACAAAAGGTATTCGACAACATGGATGTTTACCAAGGAAAAGTCAGAGTGATAGCCAGCGAAAAACAAAACAAAATTGTTGTCTCGGTAATGGATTAAAAAATGCCTCTAGAACAAACATTAAAAAGTGAAACCAATATAAGTGAAACTGATTCAGCAGATAGGGCCTCAAAATTAGATGAACTTCTTGGCTGTTATTCTTTCTTATTAAAAAAGGCGAGGGGTTTAAAAAAAGGCAAGCATGAAGATGCAGAGGATCTTGTAAGTAAAACTTATTTCAATGCAATAAAGTACATAAACAGATACGAGGCAGGTTCAAATCCTTATGCCTGGCTTGGTAGAATTATGACTAACATTTCCCTAAATGAGTTTAATGCTAAAAAGGTGCATGAGATTCCCTTTACTGATTATTTTGGCGGCGCAGATTATGGTGAATTTCCAGCAGCTGCAAATACTGAGCAGGATGTTGTTTCAAAATTGTCAAACTTCAGTCTTGCAAAGGCAATAACAGCTCTTCCTGATAATTATAGGACTGTATTTGTTGCTCATAATATTCAAGGCCTTGATTATCAGAATATTTCAGAAACCCTTGGTATTCCTATGGGCACAGTAAAATCCAGAATCAGCAGAGCAAAAGACATGCTTGCGTCAAATCCGTCCATAATAGCGCTTGCAGAATATCGGAATTAAAAAATCATAATTAAAGGTCAACTATGCTAACAGACGAATTACTGAAACGCGGCGGAGGAAAACTCGAAGCGACAAGGTTGTTTTTAGAGAATGAATTAGATATTCCTATTCCAAAATCAGTTTATCTTTATGCAGGCCAAAATCTTGATTCTATAAAATCTGAAATTGAAAAGATGAAAACACCTTTAATTGTCAGAAGTTCTCACAGGAATGATTATCATGGTCTTGTAGGAGCGCTTCCTACGATAAGCAATGTCACAACATTCAGCCAGCTAGAATCAGCTGTCAAGCAGATAGAAAAATTCATGAAAAATCCTGAACTTAAAAAATTCATGCAGGATGAGAAAGAATATTTTGACAGGGAAGGAATAACTCATGAATCAACTGAAGAAGTCCATTGTTTAATTCAAGAACAATCACCTTCTAATTTTATGGGTGTTATGATGAGGCATCCTCATAATGCAGATGAAATAATTATAAGGTATTGTGATTCTCATGATCGTACGCTTATCGCGCAACAGCGTGATCCTATATCCCAAGCCAGGTTCAATGATATTCAGGGATTACGTGATATTTGCGCGTTTGACACAAAAAGACCTTTCAGTGATAATTTAAGGAATCTTGTTGAAGTTTACAAAAAAATAGAATCTTCTAAACTATTGGAAAAAGGTTGGAGCTATCAGATGGAATTTGGGATTAACCCTGATTTATTTTACCAGATAAGACCTTTCAAAAAGATAGAAAAAGCAAATTTTAGTATTTATAGTCTTCATCTTGATTGTCCGCGCTTGGAGACTTCTTATGCTTTTGGGATAACTCCTAAAGAGGGCATTAAAATTCCTGTTATTGCTCTCCATGGCGATAGTTTTAAACAAAATGTGCACGCTAGGATAAATGATATTTCAAAAGAGTATGGTGTAGTTTTGCAAAAAAAGATGGATGGTGATGAATTGCCATTAGACGTTTCAATCGGAAATTTACACACTTTTTTTACTTCTGCTGGTTGTTTTGACATGTTTCATGGATCAACACGATTGATAAAAAGAGCAAAAATCTCCGGTGCGGGTTATAGTGGTGAAGGTTTGGGTGATGCAAATAATTGGGAAAGTTTTCCAGAGAAATTAAGTAATTACAACGGCGATGCTCAAATCATTTCAGACGGGAAAAGCGCTGTTTTGATACCGTTAAATCTTTAATTGCAGATGTGATATTCACTATTATCGGGGCAATAAAAATGTTTGACAACCATGTTCATACAAATCTGACAGAAGACTCGAATGCGACTCTTGAGGAATATGCAGAGAGAGCAGTAGATATAGGACTGTCAGCTTTCACAATAACTAATCATTGTTCTTTAGGAAGATTAAAGGAAGACGGCTGGAAAGTCGTTGCAAGGGATTTCAAGAAGCTTGAGCGCGATGCCAGGATATTCAGCGATAAGTTTGGCATTGACATAAAAATCGGCGTCGAGCTTGACTATTTTGAGGATAGGAAAACGCAGTTTAAGGATGTTCTTGATTGGTTTGATTTTGATATAGTTCTTGTTTCATGTCATTATCTGCCTCCAGATTTCAAAGTTAATTGCGCAGATAGGTCCAGCGCGTCGTTCTTTGAGGCTTGTACAGATATTGATCACGCTTACCGAAGATATTATGATAATGTGAGGGGTTGCATTGATTTTTTGGCTCAGACAAGAGGAGATTTTGTTTTAGCGCATCTTGATTTGATAAAGAAGTACAGCGCGAAATTCTTTGAAGTACCGAGTGTAAAAGATCCGTTTTATTTTAAATTGGCGAGTGGAGTTGTTGCTGATTTGGTTCATGATAATGCAAAAAATATCGCAGCGGAGCTGAATACGCGCGGTTTTGAGCATGCTTCAAAAGAACCTTATCCTAGCAAAGGAATATTGGAACTTCTTTTTACGCAAGGTTATAAGAGAATAACAATCGGTTCTGATGGCCATACAGTTGAAGGTCTTGGAAAATACATACCAGAAGGTCTGAGCTTGCTGAAGGAGATTGGTTTTAAAGGGGTTTATGATTATGAGAAATGCAAACCTTATTTCGTCAGTTTTAGTGAACCTAGATTTACCTGAAAATATTAACTTACGAAATATCATTTATTATTTGACTATGATTCCGTCATATACCCTAAACATCTCTTTTGCATAGTCAAGTTTTTGCCTGTTCTCAGAGTGGATTGTCAGCAATTTCTCATTTTTTCTTATCTTGTCGCCAACATGTTTGTATAGATATATGCCAGCATACTTGTCTTTTGGAGCTCCTGCGATTCTTGCGACTTTTGATATTGTCTTGTTATCTATGTACTTGATAGTTCCTGATTTTTTAGACCATACCTGCGCTCGAAACTTTGCTTTTTTTATCTTGCTGATATCGACTTCTTGTCCGCCTTGTGCAATGATTATGTCAACCATTTTTTTGTAGGCTTTGCCTGAATCGAGAATTTCTTTTGCAAGCGCATAACCTTTGCCCTTTTTTGTCTTGCCAGCCATTTCAAGTAATACGCCTGACATCATTAATGATTTTTCGCGCAGATCTTTAGGCGCTTTAGGATCATTTTTCAAGACAAGAAGTATGTCTCTTGCTTCAAGGCTAGGACCAATGCCATTGCCTATTGGTTGAGAACCGTCTGTTAATATGACTTTAACATGCATGTTTAGCGCTTTTCCAATCTTCTCAAAATCCGCCTTCAGCTTAATTGCGCCATGCTTGTTCTCAATCTTTGCGCCCTTGCCAATAGGGATGTCTATCAGCACATGTGTTGATGAAACAGATTTTTTCTTGGCCATTATGCTTGCAAGCAGCTGGCCTTCAGCGTCGACACTTAGAGGATTTTCAATATGGATTATCTTGTCATCAGCAGGCGCAAGATTTAATGCTCCACCCCAGACAATGCATGCATTAGTTTTTTTGACAACTTTTTTCATCTGGTCTAAAGAAAGGCAGACATTTGTCAGAAATTCCATAGTATCAGCTGTTCCTGCAGGGCTTGTTATGCTTCTTGAAGATGTTTTAGGCAGAATCATACCGGCTGCTGCGCATATCGGAACGAGAAGCATCGTCGTCCTGTTTCCAGCAACTCCGCCAATGCAATGCTTGTCAAATATTTTCTTTTTGCCGTCAATCTTAAGGACATCGCCAGAATTAACCATTGCAAGAGTCAAATTTTTTGTTTCTTCCATACTCATGCCTTTGGAATAACATGCTGAGACAAAATAAGTCGCTTCTATGTCAGTCAATTTGTCATCAACAATATCCTGGACAATCATATTAAGCTCTTTTGCAGTCAGTTTTCCGCCGTCAAGTTTTTTCCTGATAAGATTGACAGACTCAGGTTTGTTTTCCAAGAGGATATCGACAATATCTCCATGGACTGCATGAAGATGGTCAAGGACTTCCTCAAAAACACCTACAGATCCAGGAGGAGCGGCTTTGCTTGATTCTCCAATGTCCACAATGACCGTTGTCTTTCTTACGCCTTTCTTTATCAGAACACGATCACCATGATGCAAGTCAAGTTTTGCAGCATCTTTTTCATTGACAATTATTACCTTAATTCCGCCTGTCGCAATATCCATATCTTTTACTTTAACTTTCATAAACAATCACCATTCAAACTGCTTTATTTAAAGATTGCGGAGGAGAAAAATAAGCGCTCTGTCTAGCGAGTCCAACCAGTTTCTGGATGTATGCGCTGACCTGTTCAGGATCCTTTATTGCTGAGATTGCAAATCCTGGTTCTAAGAAAACTGTTCCAGTCCCAAAAAACCTATCAGCAAAACTCTTCTTTGCATAAACCATATTGACATTAGCAAAATAAAAAACTCCCTGCACATCTCCTTGCATCTCAACCCTGTTCTGGAAAAAAACATACTGTACATTAGATGAACGGATATGCGATATCCTGGTCTGGATAAAAATCAGAAAGATAAGAATTACAGCGATGATGAAATGATAGGTAGGGGTCATGGTCTTTCTGAGAATCAGAAAATTCATATAAATGCCGATGTACATTGTGACAGCGAGAAGGATCAATTTGAACATTTCTGGAACTACAACTCTTTTTGATTCCTGCCTGACAACATACAAAGGCGATTCCATCAACTACCTCTTTTTTTACTAAAATTTGAATGATAACTTATAATGTTTGATTATGATGAGCCCGGCCAGATGCGAACATAAGGGTTTCGCCCTTATTATCCTGATGTCAGGCCTAAAGCCTGACTACGCTCGTTTATATTTATTTTTTAAGACGAGCGGATAATCATTCCTGGCTTTGCTAAATATTATGATGAGCCCGGCCAGATTCGAACTGACGACCCTTTCCATTTTGATTAAATAAAAATTTATTAATCGTCAAGGAAATGTTATACCACTAAACCACGGGCTCGGTTATGATTTTGATTAAGGGCGTTCATTAGTTGCGCTCGCGATTATTATGTTGATTTCAGCGAGCGTAGTGCAGGCTTGTCCTGCACACGGGTATCGCTAAAAGTGACCTGTCGAACAAAGTGAGACTCGCAAGCCACTCGAACGCGATGCCAGAAACAATGTTTCTGAGCAAGTCTAGGGTGTGACCCTGACCCATTCAACCACGGGCTCGTTTTTTACTCTAGGTTTAGCCCATCTTTTTGATTAAAAATTACACGTATATCACCTCCTATAAATAAGGGGTTTAAAAATCTTTTGTTAAGCAAAAGATTTAGACTAATTTTTAGTCGGTTGGGCAACGAAAAGCTTTATATATTCCTTTTGCGCGGTTTATAGATTATTATGAAAAAGAGTGTATCAAAAAAGGGCAGAAAGGATAAAATAAGGAATATCAAGCAAAAAAATGCTAAATCATATACTTTAAGAAAGTATCATCTTAATGTTATTAGCGCGAATTTATTCGCTATGACTCTTGCAATATTTTTCATAAGATCTTATGTTTCTAGAGGTTTTTCAATCTGGCCTGTGTTTTTGGGTTTGTGCGCCATAACTGCTGTTTTTATATTATTGGTTGTTCTTGTGCTAAAGCCGAGAGGGAAAGTTAAGACTTTGTTTCCGCACAGGAATCTTCTGATAATAAACTTTTCAATAAGCATAATCATGAGTCTCATTTATATCAGACAAATCGGACTGCTCGGATTTTTTTTCATAATCATTTTTTCATTCCTGTTGTTTGATATTGAGCATGTGATATATGATAATCTGCAAAAAGCATGGGCAGACAGGCGCGGGTCAAAACTGAAAGGACGTGTGAAAAAATGATGGAGAATCTTTTCAGTTTCAGCTTCTCAGCTATACCTGTCGCTTTAGGTTCAATCGGCAGGTTTATAGTAGAAAATACGCTGTTGTGCGGGGTGCTTTTTATTTCATATGGTTTGATGTATATCTATTCGTTCATAAACAACCAGTCAGCGGATTCTGAAGTTTACGAAATAGATTTGCTTTCATCAGGATTAAGCACTATAATGATTGCAATGCTTCTTATAGGAATAGATGAAAGTTCCAAAGGATTCAACCTAGCAAACTTTGACATAAGCGAACCGACAACACAGATAGCCCTTTTCCTGCTTGTTTATGCATTTGTCATGATAGCTTTAGCATTCATAAAAGTGCTGCCGCAATTCCTGGTTGTAGTATTCGGAAACAGCGAACTCGATTTTTTTATCAATTTCACAGCAATTCTTCTGACTGATACTAGTGTTGCAGTAAATGGAACAATGCTTGTGCTTATTGCTGTTCCTCTGTTAACCATGTTGGTTGTCCAGAGGCTCAGAAGGGCGATGGGCTGAAAAAGATAGCTATTTAAAGCAATACAGCTAATTTTATTAATTCTGACTCAACAATGATTTATTGGATGAGGTTAGTAAGAGCTATTTTTTGGAGTGAACATGACTGAGTTTTGGAAGATTGTCAATAAAGTGATAAGGGATTCGGATGTTATTTTGCTGGTGTTAGATTCAAGGCTTGTGAAAGAGACAAGGCATCCTGAGATTGAGGAGAAAGTGAGAAAGACAGGAAAGCCGTTGATTTATGTCTTGAATAAATGCGATCTTGTGAAGAAAGAGGAAATAGAGAAACTGAAAAATCCTTTAAAGCCTGCCGTCTTTATTTCTGCAAAGGATCATCTTGGGACAACAAAGTTGCGAGAATGCATTCTGATTGAGGCAAAGAGGGCAAAAATTGAATTTAAAACAATAACTGTTGGTGTTTTAGGCTATCCTAATGTCGGCAAATCATCAATAATAAATGCTATGAAAGGAAAACATTCCGCTTCAACAAGCTCAATGAGCGGCCACACAAAAAGTCTTATGAAGATAAGAGGCGATAACCGGATAATGTTTTTAGATACTCCTGGCGTTCTTCCTTACAGGGAAAAGGATGCAGTCAAGCACGCGTTCATCGGAACAGTTGATTTTGTTAATGAAAAAGATCCAGATATCATGGCAATGAAACTTATGGCCAAATATCCTGGGCTTATAGAACATCATTACCAGGTAGAACCAAATACTGACAGAGAAGAGGTTCTTGAACAGATTGCAATCAAGAAAATGATACTTAAAAAAGGAAAAGAACCTGATCTGGCAAGAACAGGAAGGATGATACTGCAGGAATGGCAGAAGGGAAAAATCCGGCCGAAAGATGAGTAAAAGGCCAGTTTCTATCGGATGATATTGATTTTTTAAATCAAGATGTTGATGTAAAAAAACATAAATTTAAAACATATCTCAAATCTCATTGTTTTTGGTAATTAATTTTGATAATTAAGGTAAGTAAAAAAGATGGAAATTTCAGTGATAGCATCAGGCAGCAATGGAAACTGCTGCCTCCTCGAGGAA
>JAUYGA010000264.1 GCA_030690755.1 Nanobdellota archaeon | reverse complement strand
TCTGCAAATCTTTCACTTCTTTTTCAAGATCTTTTATTATCTGGTCGCTGTTCTCCTGGTTCATAAGAGAGCCGCACTCAGGGCATTTGAAATTGAAATCAATCGCCTGCGAGAAATCAAGCCGTATGCACTGGTTTGCAGAGCATAAAAAGAATTCTGCGCTTTTTTCCCTATCGATTCGGCTAATCAGTTTTGTCAGTTTTTTCTTTTTCAGCTCCAATGAAAGATACTTCACGCGTTTTACATTGAAGGTCCAATAGTAAATGTACCACCCTTTTTTCTTGTCTTTTTTCCTTATGAATGAGACGAGATTCGCATTATACAAACGATAAAGCATATTTCTGACTTCGTTTATTTCCCTGTCAATATCTTCAGCAAGCTTGAACTCTGAAACATTTTTTTTGTTCTTCAGCGCTTTGACTAGCGGAAGAACATCTTCGCCGGCAACTTCTGAAACAACATCATCAACAACTTTATTTCCAAGTTTCATTTTTTCAGCCTTACTTCACTTTGTTTTATGGTTTTGTCCATATAAGATAGCTTAAGCAAATCAAGAAATAAACCTAAGCTTTGAGTACCGCCTGTTTTGCCTTTAACTTCTGTTTTATACTGAAATATTGGTAAATTGCCTTTTTAAATGTTTCGTTTTTGAGAAAAAGCTTTAAAACCGCTTAAAGGGCGATAACTGGTTTATTTTTCTATTAATTCATCAAATGAAAGTCCTTTTAGCTTTGCTGCCTCAAAAGATATCCCTGCGCCTTTATTTGTCTCTTTTAAATCTTCTAAATTAATGAATAGCCAATCAAAACCTTTAAATTTTATAGCTAACCATGATTCTGCTCCGAATTTTTCAGCAAACGTCTTTAATTGCTTTAATTCTTCATCTGATAAGTATTTGTCCATACTTTTGACTAATTTGCATTCTATTGCCAGCTTTCTTAGGTTATTTCCTGCAAGCAGATCAGGACAAGGATATCTTGAAGAACCAGAACCAGCAACTCTTATGCATGCCCACCCATTTCCCCAAAACTTATGGACAAGTTCCCGTTCGCCTGCAATACCGCGTGATTTTCTACTCATAATTTTCTCTTTTTGATTATTTTTGTTTTTTTTCTTTTAAGATTTTTCCCCTTTTCGAGCTCATTTATTATTTTTTCGATTATGACATCAAAATGCTTGCTGACATTATCATAAAATGTTTTCATGTCAAATGATATGTCTTCAGATCTCAGGACATTATCAGATACTTCCAGATAGATGCCTAGTTTTTTTGGAAAGTTCTGCGCAAAAACATAACTTTCCATCTCAACGCCGTTTGCAATGTTCTTGTCTTTTATGTGTTTTGCAAACAGCTTGAATTTTTTCTTCTTGTACTCATGGACTGCTTCAAGGATTCTTTCCCGCTTGTCTTTGTTTGGAATGCTCCTATCCTGCTCTATTTTCGCTCTTATATCACGATACTCTTCGGGCAGCATATGTACGACAGATTCGTTGAACAAAGTGGAGCAGGTAAAAATCTTTGATTTGGTTTTGCCTTCAATGACATTCTTGAGGCAATTATCCACTTTTATGCATTTCTTCCTGATGTCTCTTAGGTCTTTGAATTCAACCCGTTTTTCAAAAAAATAGAACAGGTTGCTGATTTCATTAGGTACATATCTTGTGCCTTTTTTGTCTGTGAAAGAGCCGCAGACGCCAAATAAGTAGATTCCTTTTATCCATCTATCTTCAAAATTTGTTTTTATGAATTTGGCGATATCATCAGCGCTGGGTATGTAGTAATAAGGAGGATAGTATTTTGAGCTTGCGCCGATGCACACCACAAAATACAGGTCAAAATCCTTTAATGATGCCTTGTAGAGGAAGTTTGACATCTTGCTGAACTTTGCATTGTGCGTTTTCTTTATAGAATCAACATACCTGTTTATCAAAGGCAGATATCTTTTTTCCATCCCGCCGAAAACAAAGAATGCGGTCTTTCTTTTGCTTACTGTTTGCGTTTTTAATTTATTTATCAAATTTCTCAGTTTTATCTGTATGATTATTTTTCTTATTATTGATGCGGTATAATAGTCCATGAGGTTGTCGTTTGCTTTTATGCTATTGTTTATTGCCAGGATCTCTTTTATGCCTTGCTGGTCTTTTTCCTTCAGAAGTTTCAGATGTCTTGAACAACTGCTTCTTATGTTTTTTAGGCATTCTTCAAACTTAAGGAGCGCATGATAATCTTTCTTTATCAGGTTTTCATAATCCTGTTCTGTCGAGAAGAATTCCTCAAGCTCTTTTGGGAGCTGCTTTATCTCTTTTGTCAGCAGTTCCTTTGCCACCTTCAATGCTTTTTCTCCGCGATATTTTTCTATGAACCTAAGATTGGATGTATTGTAAATAACGCCTTTATCATAGTTGTTGTGATGGTTTTTCAAGTTATCTATAATTTTGAAGATTAATGCTTTTTTCCAATCATTCCTCAAAACCGTTTTAACCAAGAGAAGTTCTGATTTGATTAATTTTGATAATTTTGCTTTTTCACTTTCAGCTATGTTAGGATCGAAATTGCCAATAAGGTTATCAAGAATGTTTTGTTTGGCTTTACTTACATAAACCAAATCATAAATGTCCTGGTCGACTTTCTTTAAACTTTCCCTGAAATTGTTAATATAGACTTTCTCAAGTATTTTCAATGTTTCACCGCTTTTTTTGCACTTTTTTTATTTTATTTATGTTGCTTGATTTTTTTTATTGTTTTCCTGCTCTTTTGATTAACTTGTTTGTATTTTAATCTTATGTTTTATCCATCTGAATTTGACATATTTTGGGCGGTATTCATGATTGTTTTTTAATGATTTGATTGTACAGATATAATATCTTGTTTTAGCAAATAAGGAAGAATAAACCATTTTGTAGCCATAATCGGCCTATTTTATGTTTTTTTGGCATTATTGAGCTGTTCTTAGCAATATTTATATATCTAAAGAGCTTCTATTGTTCAATAAGTTAAACAATATATAATTTAAGGTGATAATTATGGAAAAAAGGCTATTACCGCTGGCAGCAATGGAAAAAATCCTCAAACAATGCGGCGCTGAAAGGGTTTCTGATAAGGCTAAGACTGCGTTGAAAGAAGTTGTTGAAGAGCGCGCTGAAAAGATTGCGCAGGTTGCAGTCAAACTTGCTAACCATGCAGGCAGAAAAACAATCAAGGCAAGCGACATAAAGCTGGCTGTTAAAGAAAACTGATTTTTTTTGTATTGTTTGCGGTGTGTTTTGAACCTATTCTACAGTAGCAAAAATATAAAGTTTTATATAATGAACGAGCTTTCTTGGCTTTAAGATTTTATTTTAATCTGATTAATTTGTTTAAGTAAATTGATGTGTTGAAAATGAGCATAAATATTGGTGTAATAGACCCAACTGATGAAAGAGAATTGCTGGCTATGGATGTTTTAGAGAGATCTTCCTTTGAATTGTCAGGAAATGATCCAACAGAGAATCCTAAAGTGATAAAATACATCGCTGAACATGGCAGAATAGTTGCGTTTTTTGACAGGCTGCTGCTGGGTGATTTGAAGAAAGTGCCTGCTGACCTGCAAGAGATAGGGTATGGTGTTCAGGCTGCAACATCAGAAACTGATATTAAACAAAGTATTTCTGCTGAAATAAAGGCTGAGTGCGGAAGAATTCCTTTGGCGTTTGTAGAACTAATTTCCTTGAATAAGTCTATGGAGTTTTTCAAACAGAACATAAATGACATGAATTTAGTTGATTCTCCTTTTATGATATCAAAAGCAAATGATAAAAGGATATACAAATTTATCAGGAATGTTCTCGGTTATGATGATGCGCAAATAATTGACCATCATGGAATTGGCGTGCATCAAGATTATCAGGATCAAGGAAAAGGCAGTCATTTATTGTTTAGGGCAACTTCGAGAGAAGCAATAGGATCATCTGCTGTGCAGTGCAATATTGATGTAGCTACGCTAAATAGTGAAGGAACACTTGATGACGTTTTCAATGACAAATCATTTAACATCCATTTGACAAAAAGCGGGTTTTTCCTTGCAGATATATTGGCGCCGCCTGTATATGAACAGCAAATGACTTATGCAGCAGTAATCAAAATTCCAAATCCGATATTTGAAAGCGGGGAGATAAAACTAGATATAAACGAATTGAGAAAAAATCCCTCTGATTTGGTTGAGGCATTGCAGGATATGACTTCCAGAGGTTATGTCGGCAACTATTATAGCACTAATGGCATGATGACTTTTCAGAAACTTGATCTTTCTGCGCCTAAATCTTAATCTTCATGAAGTCAAAGGCCAGGACTGCGTTTGGAAAAACATCTTTTGTTTCTTTCTCAAGATCATCTAAGGTCTTATAGCGCTGGCTGAAATGGGTTATTATCAGCTTTTTTGAGTTTGACATACTTGCAATCTGACCTGCCTGCTCTGCTGTCAGATGCTTATATCGTTCAGCTTTATCTGTAAGTTCATTATCAAATGTCGCTTCTGTCACAAGAATGTCTGCGTCTTCAGAAAGTTTGTATGCATTTTGGCACAGTCCAGTATCGCTAAGATAAACAAAGATTTTTCCTTTCATAAGAGTTGAAACTTCCTCGGGCTTGACTTTTTTGCCTTTGACAGTTATCTCTTTTCCTGCCTGAAGCTTTCCGACAAGAGGTCCTTCCTTGATGCCCAGTTTATTCAACTTTTCCATATTCATCTTGCGTTTGTCTTTTTCAACAAACCTAAAACCGAATGATTCAATTCCGTGATCCATCCTTAATGTTTCGACATAATAAGAATCTGCGTCAATGATTTTGCCATTTTCAAGTTCAACAACTTCATAATCTGGAACATTATTAGTTCTGTAAATTTTTGTAAGCATCTCTAAATTTTCTTTTGTTCCTTTGGGGCCGTAGATTGTTATTTTCTGAGAAATATCAGATGCTGAAAGTGTCTGCAGCAGACCCATTATGCCTAAAGAATGGTCGCCATGCCAATGCGTCAAGAATATTTTGGTTAGTTTTGTCATCCTAATGTCAGCTACTTTGAACTGTCTTTGAATACCTTCTCCGCAATCAAACAGCATGTGTTCAGGCCCGAAATCCAGCAATATGCCTGAGTGGTTGCGTTCCTTTGTCGGCTGCATACACGCTGTTCCTAAAAAAGTTATTTCCATATTCCACCTGTAGAACAATTTTCTTTAAATATTTGACTGAAAAACAAGTAAGAATCTGAGGCAAGCACTTTATTCTTCTTCTATTTCTTCTGCCCTTTCTTTTTTTATCAGGACATCAGCGATGTCTGACGGAAGATTTGCTATGTCATCTTCTGTGAAAGGGCCGTATGTTTCAAGCTCTTTTCCTAAGAATTTAGGGACGGCATGCACAAATCTGATAAGTTTTGTTTCTTTTTTCTCCTTCTTTTTAACAGAGAAAAAATCCTTGCTTATTTCAGGGACTTTTCCTTCAAGCAGGCTGAACAGAACTTCCTTTCTGAATTTTGTGAACACATCAACCAAGCAGTCAAAGAAGACCTGCTCTTCAGCAAGCATTGCTGTTGTGTTGATTATGTTAGAATTTGTCCTAGCCTTGTTTATTGCCATGTTTATCAGCTTTTTCTCGCGTCTGTCATAAAGCTCCTTTAGTATCTTTCTTATGTTGTCAAGCTGCTGCAGGGTTTTTTCTTTCTCACCAATTGCAAACATGTTGCTGCTTTCCTGCTGGTTGTCAACTATGTTCTCTTTTTCGCTCAAATAGGTGATGACATCGCTGAAGAAAGAATCATCTAATTTCTGAAGTTCATCTTTTTGTTTTTCTCTTCTAAGTATCTCAAACAGAGTCTCATATGTGATATTGATGTCTTTATCCTTGTCCATGATGTTCCCCCAGAGTGGGTAATTCGTTTTAGTTTTTAAAATGTTGTGGTTCTGAAGCGATATTTTGGCTTTTTGATGTTTTTTTAAAGAATTAACCTCGAAATATGTGCATAGCATCTTACCCAACTCTGGGCTACGCCCTAAAGGTACTCAGAGACAATGTCTCTGGCATCGCGTTTGTGGCGTAGCGAGTCTCGTTTCACTCGACAAGTGCCAACTCAGCGGTACCTGCGTTAGTGTGAGACATTACTTCGTAAGTCTCACTCCACGCAACGCTTAAGAAAATCCAGCCATGGCGCCGACGCGACGAGGGTTGGCTCAGTCAATTGTGAGCGAGTGACTGCATGCGAGTCGCTCGCATGCTCGCGACAAGTCACGAGCTCACTCGCAAGTCACTGAGTGTCGCGTAGGACATTTTCTGCAGAAAATGTCCGTCGGCCGCCATGGTTGGCTGGATTTTCGGTAAATATTATTTTCTTTAAATGCATCCCCCGCGACGCTCGTCGCTATTTTTATTAAAGGAATTTTGACCTTAGGATGCTATGCACATACTTTTTTGAATAACATTTAAAAAGGAAGTTGCAGAAAGGCCTTCTATGGTTAATGCGAAATTGTCTTTTGAAAATCTGGAATTTGAGCATCATAGAGCTGATAAATGCGAGAATAATGGTTTTGTCAGGGTGCATTTCCTTAAGACTTTTTATTTTGACCTTTCTGATGAAGAGCTTATTAAGATAGGTAAATATAAGGTGGTTGATTCTGATAAAAATAGCCTGTTTTTTGATGCTTCGCAGCAGAGGGCAGAAAGAAAATTCAATGATTTGCTGCATCTAGGATTTGGCAGGCTGAGAAGCAAGATTACTGGGAAAAAGACAGTTTATGTCCATAGAAATTCAAGAATTCCGCTTATAGGAAATGGAACTTTTGGAATAGTTGACCGGAATTCCTCGCTTATCGAAATAAAGCCGGTGACAGGATGCAATTTGGATTGCGTTTTTTGTTCTGTTGATCAGGAGAAAAGAAATGTTGATTTTATTGTTGAAAAGGATTATTTGGTTGAAGAGCTTAAGAAACTTATAAAATATAAAGAGGTTGGTGTTCAGGTTTTCATAGGTTCGCAGGGTGAACCTCTACTCTATTCTGATTTGATTGGTCTTGTGCAAGATATTTCCAAGTTGGATAATGTCAAGGAGATTATTCTAAGCACAAACGGGACAATGCTTACGCAAAAAGCTGTTGATCAGCTGGCTAGCGCTGGGCTTACAAGAATTAATCTTTCAATGAATGCTCTTGATGATAAGAATGCAAAAAGAATATGCGGCAAAGCATACAACGTAAGTCATGTTAAGCAGATTGCTGAGTATATTGTCAAAAAAATGGATTTGATGATTACTCCTGTTTGGGTTCCTGGAATCAATGATGAACAGATTGAAGCGCTGATAGAATATTCAATAAAGATCGGCGCAGGCAAGAATTGTCCCCCTATAGGTGTTCAGAAATTTCTAGAATATCAGTTCGGGAAGAAGCCTGCGAAGGAAGAGACTTGGGAAAAATTCTATGAAAAACTTGAGGAATTCCAGAAAAAACACAAAGTCAAGCTCTGTAAGGAGATGGATAAAGAGCTTCAGATTGTCAAAACAAAAAAACTGCCAAAGCCTTTTGACAAAGGAGATATTGTAAAGGCAGAGATTATCTGCGA
>JAUYGA010000263.1 GCA_030690755.1 Nanobdellota archaeon | reverse complement strand
ATCTAAATCAGAACCATCAAGACAGGAAATTGCCGTCTCAGCAGAACAAACTGCGCATAGCAGCCCAGAATTACACACTCCTGAAGCAAGCAGGAATACTGAATCTGTCGCTGGCAAGCTTAAGCTATATGGCGAGCATGCAAGATTTTTTGATGCGCAATTTTTCCTCAGGTTTTTCAATGGTTGAGTTTTTGTGTTCTGCGATAATCCATATCCTAATGAAGACGCGACTGTTCCGGTTGTAAGGCATACATCATTACCACCATCTTTTGCGCATACTCCTTCAGAAGCATAGTTTGCAGTATTTCTGCATGGCCTGACATTATCGCTGTTGCAGCCGCCGCATATCAAGCCAAGAGTTGGTGAATCTGCGCTTATTTTTGTTTGCGTTCCTCTTATTGTTGCAGGCGCTCCGTTCAAATTGAGGCTGACATGGTCTGAATTGCATATCGCTCCATTGATAAACCATTTTTTTGAGACATCGCAATATGTGTTTTCTGAAATTATTTTATTCCCGCAGCAAAGTTTGTTTCCAGTTGTCGTCCATAGTTCCTGCGAATCGTCTCCGCAGCAAGGACCGTTGCCGCTTATCGTGGCTAAAATAGAATCTGAAGAATATTTGTATGTTGCAGCTTCGCAAGCTATTTTCCCAGAAGCGTCAAGATCTTTCCACTCTCCGTTGACGCATGTTACTGTGGTTTGCGAAGATAAAAATCTCGTAGTCACTCCAGTATCAACGCAGTTACCATTAGCATCAACGCAGCTGTTCTCGCTCTTGCAGCATGCCACAGCATCTGCGCAGCCTGATACGCCGCTGCATTTTTTTGGATTTTCATTTGCATCATCGCCGCAGCAGAAATCTTTGCTTGGCTTATCAGTTCCGACCTTATTCATTGCATCGCCATAACCTAATTTCCAGCATGATTTTCCAATGCATCCTTCGCCAAATATGCTGTTGCACCAATAACCGTCTTTATTATAAGTTTGAGAAGTCCCTCTGAATTCTAGGCAATTGTTTGGAGCTTCGCATGATTTGTCTGCATCTGTAGGGTTAGCAATACATGTCCTGCCGCCCTCATTTATTCCGCAGCTGTAATCTGCTGCAGATGTTTTCTTAAAAGCGCCATTAAGTTTTTTAGGTGAGTTTATCAGCGCGTTCTCTTCTCCTATCTGTCCTAGATTGGTCTCATAGAAATGCAGATAATTCCCTTTTGTTCCTGGAACATCTGAAAATTTGTCAGGTTCTTCAGAATAGCTCATGCCGTCATAATAATTGCAATCTACGCCAATGAAAATTTTTTTTGTGATATTCAAAATTCCGTTATTTGTTATGTCATTATATGTGTATGCCGGTCCGCTGATTCCGTTTATTGTCCTAGGTAATATTGAAGATCCTTCGCACATGCTTTTTGTTGCAGATCTGTCTGTCTCTATCCTTCCAGAGATATTTGTCATCTTTCCGTCTGAAACAAGTCTAACAAGATATCTTCCTTGCTCAGGATTTATCCTTAAATTATCGTCTGTAAGAGGTTTTGAATCAGGTCCTATTCCTGCCAAACAGAAAAGCTCCTTATCGCATGCTTTGTTGAACATCGGTTTGTCTTTTTCATAAGCCCAATCTTTGCAAGCGCTCTTCCCGTATGCGCAGTATTGCGTCGGTCCGCAGATTTCTCTTATGCTCCATGAATCGCGCTTTGTGCCATTGCAGACATTTCCTCTTTTTCCGTCGCAATAAACATCATATTGTCTCGTGTATACATCGTTCATGTTTTCTGATTTTGGAATTCCTGTCTTAAAAATTAATTTTATTTCATCATTGCCAGAGCCATATCTCTGTCCTGATTTGGATGCAGGCCAAAGCGGCGCATCAGTGAAGTGATAACTTGCAAGATTCATCTCTTTATATTCGTTTGATGCTAGATATTCATCAAATTTTATGAGACCGATTTCGCCTTTTGCGCTCTCTTCCTGACCATAGCTCATGCTCGAATAGAATTTGTAGCTATTATCCTCTTCTGTCTCAGGATTATTGAAATAATGCTCCTCGCTTGGATATTGCGGTTCCATACCGTATTCATATTGATTAACTAAACACGTGTCTTCCCTGTAATCAAAACATGTTGATGGTCCTGCGCTTGACTGTTCTGCAGGTTTGACAGTTCCCCATATAGGGCTTGTTTCGGGGATTTCATCGCCTGCGCCATAACAACACATGTGGTCTGATAGATAAGGATTTTTTGTCTCGATATATGCATAGCCCAACAGATCAACAACATTTGATGCTTCGTCTATAGCCACAAGATTATACGGGAAAGGCGCAGAGATTAATTTTTTCTGGCTGGATGAGGGGTTATCATTGACATGCGGGAGGCATTGCAGCATTTTGACATTAAAAGCCTGCATTCTGCTTACGATTGTTGCAATCGGCGTGATTTGTATCTGCAGGTCTGCAGGATTTGTTCTAAGATCTCCGAAATTTATCTTGCTTCTCAGAGGATGCTTATCCATCTCGCTGATTAATGTGCCGACAACAGGAATAGATGGAGTGTTTTGCGTTGCTTTGTAAATCTCTGTTGTCGAATCTTGAAGGACTTTTATGCTGAAACTTTGGGCAGATGATGTCAGCGCATCTATCTCCAATATGTCCTCTAGCGATATCAGTCCTGGCGGGATGTCTGGATATATCTGTTTTACCTCTACCTGACCTTCAAGCCTGGGCAGGACTAAAATCGAAACATTCTGGTAGTCATATAATCCGCCTTGGTCAATTGCATATACTGCAAGATAGTGCAGTCCAACATCGCCGAATTCTGTTATCGCGCCTGATGCAGAAACTTTTGCAGCGCTTGTCTTGTAACTGACTCTGCCTATATTTTTTGTCTGCGCAACTCTCCAAGAGCTTTTAATATCTGTAAGTTTTGTCTGGACAGAACATCTTTTCATCATTGCAGTCGCATCATCGATTTTCAGTTCAATATCTTTTGTCAGTTCAACTCTTATTTGAGGTGTTGCTGTTGCGAGTTCATCTTTTAGTTTCTTGGCTTCATTCCATTTTTTCAATGCAACATTGAAATCGCAGCTAGCTGTCTTGTTGAAAGATTCGTTGTAATTAATCATCCATCCTGAGAACTCAAACTTGAATCCTGGAAGCGAGATGTCCTTGTCATCAGGATCTTCTGCCCACATGGAAATATTGAGGTCATCCCCTGCATAGACAACAAGGTCATACCCGAAATCATTTTGCGTCCTTATGAGATGAAGCGCAGGATTTCTGTTCTGCAATGCAAACTGAAGTTTCATAGGCTGTCCTTTTGTCGTAAAAATCTTGTCAGTTATTTCAACAATATTTGTCCTTCCAGGTCGGTGAGGCAGATAATCTAATGCGGTATCGCCAGGATATGTTGACCAGCTGAATGGATTTTTCCCCATCTCAAAATGAAGATTATTTCTTTCATCTATCAAAATGTATGATGCCCATTCGTGGATTTTCTGAAGTCTTGTCTCATACCTGTATACATAGTTGAGGTCTTTTGTTATCGGGATCATAGAAAATTTTACCTGGAATGGATAAGAGATATTCAATGTCAGGTCTTCTGCAGCGACAGTTATGTCTGCGCTCGGGACATTGCTTTCCAGCTGAAGATTCGGAAATATCTTTTCAAGATCGCCTTGCGAGAAACAGTAATTTGCCATATGCTGCTGGACATAAACTTTCAGCTGGTCCTGCATTGTTTTGGTATCTCCATAATTTCCAGGATATGCCCCGCATCTAGGACCTGTCTTTTCAACCCATTTATTAGGACCTTCATAATAATTGCATAACGGAGTCAACACAGGCATTGTTCCAAAAAAATATCTTCTTGAAGGATTCGAGCTTGAAGCGACCGGCAAAACTATACATTGGTTTTCAGGATAATATGGAGGTTTTTTTGTTCCAGGTTCGCTGCAGTCTTTTAGATTGTTTCTTAGAACAATTGGAATGAACAGCCTATTCACATTTTTTATTTTTACTTCAGAATCAAGCTCGCGTTCAATGACTTCCTCTGATCTGAACTGATAAAATGGATTATCTTTGGGAAGGCCTTTGTCTGTTTTTGATATATCATATCCTGGAACTTGCATATCATATATCCTTCCGCCCTGTCTTGATATCAGATAGACGCCATCATCCATTGCATTTTGCATGCAGTTTTTTATGAAATCATCAAATGATCCTGCTGATGTTGCTAAGCTTGAAGAGATTTCTAATTGCTGTTGGGTTTTTGACTGAACAACAAGATTAGAAGTATAAATTACTAAACTGATGGTAGACACCATGACCATACCAATCAATAAAAATATAGATAATTGGGCTTTTTTCATTTTATAGAACAGACCAGAGTGTTTGCTGTAGTTTATTCCGCTGCGTCGAATTTTGATTTCAATAACACCCCTCTGCAAATCATCTAAAATAAAATAATCAAATAATAATTCAGGAGATAAAATAGTAAAATTACTGCAGTTTTATTTTAGTCAACTCTTTCCATAAGCTGTCTAAATTGTATTGCATATCTTCTGTATTGTACACGGCAATAGACAAGGAAGTGGTGTTTTGACCAGCTAACTGGCTTACTGAGCATTTGAATGCATCAGAAGACAAATATAATTGCTCTGCATGATTCTTAGCGACACCGCACAAATCGCCTGCCACATTTATGAAATCCATTGAAAGCGCAATGTAAGACGTCTTGTATTCATCATTTCCTACAAACTTATTTTCTATCAGACCTCTGACTTCCTTATCTCCGGATTTTGCATAATAGATTTTGTTGAAATTCTGAACATTGTCGATTGCAGCCAGGACTTCTGATTGCTGCGCAGAAGATTGTCCTTCAAATGCTTTCTGGAATAAAAGCCTGAGGAAATTTAGCGGACTTTGGACAAAGTCAACAAATGTTGGAGCTTCTAATAGGATTGGTGTTCCTGAATAGATTGCGATTCTCATTGACGCATCATACCACAGGTTTCCTGAACCGCCGCAATTTCTGTAACCTGCTGCTTTTATGTTAAATAAAGAACTGCCAACAAACGGCAAGCATGAACCTTTCTGGACTTTTCCGTAATTTGAAAACACCGACATTATTGTGTTTGTCTGGTCATTTGCTTCAATATCTTGGTTGAGTGAAGCGCCAAATACTATCTGGTCTCCCATTTTCAACACGCAGACATTGTTAACGCAATCTTCACCATAACACTCGCTGATCTGAGCGCCGTTATAAACTCGGGCAGGACTTTTTGCATTTGTTCCAAAATACGTTCTGAGCGGCGTTGTTATAGGGACATTTTTCTTAAGATTTGCATCATAGACATTAGTTATTGTCGAATATGAAAGATAGTTTAAGACCTCATCATACGTTCCGCAGAACAAGGAATAAGATTCAGGATTTTTTGACTGCGTATAGTTAATTAATTTTAATGCGACAAACTTCGTCCTAGTTGTCCAGTTCCCAGTTTGGCAATAATGGTCTGCAATATAGTTTAATTCTGATCTTATGTTTCCGCCGATGCATCTTGGCGGCTTTGAAGATGTGTAAAGATAAGGATTAACATCAGAGTTTTCTGTAGGTGGATTATTTTCCATCTGTTCAGGAGTGTAAGGAACTAAGCATTTCGCATTGCTGTTGCAGATTCCTTTCACATTATTATCCCAGTCATACTTGTATGAGACGCCAAGCCATGTTCCGGATCCTGCGACATTTGAACATCTGAAAATGCTCGTATTTGAAACAAATAAATTTTCTTGTGTTATATCTCCTGAAACGCATTTTGTTCCATTCCAACAATATGATTTAGGACAGCACATACCTGAAGGGTAGCTGCTTTCTGCCTGTTCATATGTAACGCCTGTTGGCAATGGTTTCAAGAAACCTAAAGAATTAACAGGATCATTTCCAACAACATGCCAGGTGTTATCAATCCATTCACCTGCTTCTGCGCCGACTGCTTTAGGCCTGCAATAATAGTAAGGATGAGAACTGTCTCCTGTGGCTGTTACAACACAAGCATAATTATTAAGCATAGGGTTTCCATCAGGAAATTTTGCAGCGGGATTATCGCATTCTATGAATCTGCCGCCAATATTAAGGTAGCGAGGTTTTCCAGTCACAATATTTCCTTTTTTGATTATTGTTCCATCCCAGCAGCCGCCGATTGCGCTTGTCGATGTATCGCTATAATACTGGCCTGGTTTGAAACAACATTTTGATCCTGTCCATCCTTTTGAAGAATCATCTCCGGCAATTGCAAGACAGAGATTCTGGTTTGAATTTGCGCTTATCTCTGTATATGACTTCCACTGGGCGCCATATAAAGCTTGACTGTAAATTGAATAATTAACAGAACAGACATATGAATCAGTTGCTGTTATAAGCATGTTTGTTATCTCTGAATTTATAAGTTCAAAACCTGATTGAGGACCTGATATTAAAACATAAAATTTGTTATAACTGTCTGTATACCCTTTTTGCCTGACTTCAGGAGCGGTGCAGGCAAATCCATTCCAGCATTTATTTCTCGGACAGCAGCTGGCTGCAGTCATGCCCTGCTGCAAAGAAGCGACATATGCTGAAGGGACATTTTGAGTAGTAAGCATCGGCAAATCAGAGCCGAAATCTGAGCCGGATTTCCATTTTCCTGTTTGAATATCGCAATAATATCCTGTCTTAGGAGCGCAGGAATTAGCCTGTTGTAAATTCAATAATCCTGTTGCTGCAGAGCCGTACTGCCCGCCAATATTGCATCCATAAAATATGCCATTATCATTGAAAATTTTATCTTCTGTTCCAGAAACGATTGTTCCTTTGTCGACCATTACTCCATTCCAGCAGCCGCCTAACGTGTTGGGACTTGCAGGATTCTCATTATGGTATTGGTTCTGCTTGTAACAGCATTTTGATCCTGTCCAGTCTCCTTCAGCAAATTCGCAGGCGGTTTTATCTGTAATCGCTCCTTCAAGAATTGTTTCTTTGGATTTCCAACTGCTGCTGGATGCTGATCCAGTACATAAGTAATCTATTCCAGCAATATTTATTTGACCGCCCTGGTTTATTGATCTCGACGCCTCGCCAGGAAGAACATTATATGCTACTCCATTTAGACCCTTACATTCAAAAAACTGACTTTCTTCATTACAAACATATTGATGTGTAACTGTAGAAGGAGGTTTTGACATAACAATTACGCCTGCTGTGCCATAATTTATATTAGCGTTAATAAAAGGATTATTGCAGGTATAAATTCCTGAACCCATGAACACTACATCATACTCCTTGTCAGCTCCTGAAGGAATACTTGAGATTATAACACCATTCAAATCAGCTTGTGGTGTCCAATGAAATTTTCCTGTATACGCGCCTGTTCCAGGAGCGCAAACATAATATCTAAGCACTCCATTAATTGACCTAGTTAAAATAGCACCTATATTTGTCGTCTCGCTTCCGCAGCATTTTGCCTGCGGACTTTTCAAAGTCGCATCAGGTCCCCATTCTCCATTTGGAACTTTTAATTGGCAAGCTTCTTTGTCCGTATCAGGGTTTGCGTATGGCGCAAGATTAAGTGTTGTTGTATACGAAACATAATCGTAATCTCCTGTTTTAGTGCAGGAAGGAGTAATACATGTTGTTGAAGGATATGGGGTGTGAGCTGCATCACTTAACCAATAATAAAAAGTAACTGAAGGTCGCGGCCAACCATTTAAATCAGGTCTATTGCAGGAATCTTTTAAATTATTGTTGCTGTCAAAACAGCTCGCTGCGCAATCACAATCAGAATTTCCTGTATTTGTGGATTCTGACAAAACAACAATGCCTGCAGAAGGTGAACCTGCTGTTAATCTACAAATGCATGTAATTGCCTGCGCAGATGACGCAGAAACAAAAAAGATAAAGATGACTAACAAAAAGAAGCATCCATGATACATAAACCTATTACCCTCTTTTTTAGCTTTCATAATATTTATAAACACATCAGAAAGATTAGTATTTAAATGTTTTGGTGACGCCGTGTGTGTGTATAGTACCGAATTAAGTTTACACTTTTTTCAGGCCATGCAAATACATTCTAGTATACCATAATATGATAATAAGCATGCTTGCAAGCGATTTTGCTGAAATGTAAACTTAAATCGTGGCATTAATGTTTTTTT
>JAUYGA010000262.1 GCA_030690755.1 Nanobdellota archaeon | reverse complement strand
ATCTAAGGAAGAACTTGAAACCTGGAAAAAAGCAGGAAAAATTGCAGGAGAATGCTTGCTATATGGAAAAGGCCTAATCAAGCAAGGCATAACAGTAAGAGAAGTCTGTGAGAAAGTTGAGTACAAAATAAACCAGCTTGGCGGAAAACCGGCATTTCCTGTTCAGATATCATTAAACAGCGTAGCTGCGCATTACTGCCCAGGCCATAGCGATGATACAGTTTTTAAGGAAGGCGACATTGCAAAGATTGATGTCGGTGTCCATATAGATGGCTGCATTGGTGATTGCGCATGTTCAGTTGACTTAAGCAATGATAAAAGACATCAGAAACTTATTGACGCTTCAAAAGATGCTCTAGAAAACGCTCTTAAGATGGTCAAGCCAGAAATAAAAGTCTGCGACATTGGTAAAGAGATTGGCAGGACAATCAGAGAAAAAGGTTTCAGCCCAGTAATAAATTTGAGCGGCCATGGTCTTTCCAAATACAACATCCATTGCTCGCCAAGCATACCAAATTATGAAAATTCTGATCACACTGTTCTTGAGAAAGGGATGTTTATCGCGATAGAACCATTCGCTTCGACAGGCTCAGGAAAGATAATGGAACAGGAATCTGGAGAAATATTCAGACTGGCTGATGATTCAAGACCTGTAAGAAGTCTTTTT
Source organism: Nanobdellota archaeon (assembly GCA_030690755.1). Taxonomy (GTDB): domain Archaea; phylum Nanobdellota; class Nanobdellia; order Woesearchaeales; family JAUYGA01; genus JAUYGA01. Next base: position 5,923 of record JAUYGA010000262.1, on the reverse strand, counting down.
GCAAGAGAAATCCTTAAGGAAATTAAAAAATATAATGGCCTGCCATTCACCACAAGATGGCTTACAAAAAAATTCCCTCTCGTAAAAGTCAATCTTGCTCTGAGAGAAATGAATAATTCAGGAATGATACGAGTTTATCCGCCTCTTCCCGACACTGAAAAAGGTCTGATAAGCCAGGCAGAACATTCTGTTTATGTAGACGATGAACCGATAATTCTGACAAAGTTGAACTAATTTTCGTTCATTTCTGGTCTATACATTTTTATATTATAAAAGAATTATCCAGTGGATGGAAATAAAAGAATTATCAAAAGGCATATTTGCAATTGACCTTGCACTTTATCTGAAGAAATCAAAAATACTTGTTCTGGCAGATACGCATATAGGATATGAGGAATCATTGAACAAACAAGGAGTTCTGATTCCAAGGTTTCAGTTCAATGAAATAGGCCATAAGCTTGAAAAAATCTTTTCATTCCTTAAAGAAAAAAACTTTGAGATTGAAAAAGTGCTAATAAACGGAGATATAAAGCATGAGTTTGGAAGAATTTCAGAGCAGGAATGGCGCCACACATTGCAACTTATCGATTTTCTGAGCAAGCATGCAAACGAGATAATTCTCATAAAAGGAAATCATGATACTGTTCTTGGACCAATTGCTGAAAAAAGAAACATAATTGTGAAAGAGCATGCAATCATCGACAACATCCTGCTGATTCACGGAGACAGCCTGCCAAATAAGGCCCTTGAGAAAGAACTTAAGGGAAAAAAAGTGAGCGCTGTGATTATAGGTCACGAGCATCCTGCAGTTTCCCTTGGAACAATGGCAAGGTTTGAAAAATACAAATGTTTTCTTGTAGGTGAGTGGAACAAACGAATGCTGATTGTGCAACCGTCCTTCAACCTTGTGACAGAAGGAACAGACATTGTCAAAGAATCATTGCTCAGTCCTTTCCTGAAATCAAACAAGAAATTTGCTGATTTTAAAGTAATTGTTGTCGGCGAAGACCTGAAATTCTATGACTTTGGCAGCATAGCAAAGATAAGAAAGATGAAATGAATTATGTATCAATTTACTTCTATAAAAACCAAAGTTGCGGCGTATGCCGCCAATTATGCAAACACCATCAACCCATACTATCAGAACCCGACGGAGGTTCCATGAGAGGAGGGTTCTAACTTCTTAAAACAGCAAGTGTTTGCAGGCGGCATGGCGAAGTGCGGATTTTTGTATACAAAGTGTACAAAAATCCGTACAAGCCAGACGCAACTTTGGTCTTCTGAAGTAAGCAGAAACTCTCTAAACGTAATACATACAAAATGAGTTATGACAAAAAAGACCCATTGCTTCTGCATAATACAAATGCTTAAAAATGAGTTGCCAATTCTTTTTCGTTTATCATGGCAGTGAGAGATCTTGAAAAAATAATGAACTCAATAATAAGCAAATCTTTTTTAGAATTAGAATCAGTTCCGATTGAGTTAAAGCAGAATGGCGCTAGAGCTGCATTTATGAATGTTATTTATGAACCTAATATTAATGCATATGTTATTTCTGTGAATAAACGTCTTACAGATCCAGCGCCGCTGAACGCAATAAAAGGCGGCTTTGCGCATGAATTATCGTATATATTAGTTGACAAAACAATCGGAAAAAAGCCAGGGTCTACTTTCTATAAGAGAACAAAAGTTGATAGTTATTGTGATGAGGTTACTGCAGATGTTTATGCAATCTTAAGAGGGTATGGCAGTCATCTTCTTGAAATGATAAACTATTTGAAAACTAGTGAAGGATCAGAGAATACTAAGTATACGTGGTATTCTGGCTTGACAACACCTCAAATAGAAAAGTTGATAGGAGAAAAACGAATACCTAAAGTTTAACATAAGTGCATCACTAGAAAGTGACAAAAAGAAAAATTTATAAACTAAAAGGTATTAACTAACAAAGTGGTTGAAAATTATGGTTGAAATACAAAGTGTAAACTTATTTTTAGGATTGGCAGAAAGATATGCGCCTAAGACTGCAAGGGCTGCTCCAACAGCGCCAAGCATGAGAGAGGTAGCATCGCAAAATCCAATCGGCGCTTCACCAGCTGAAATGCTGGATGAAAAAGTGTCAGTAAGCTCAAATTATTCTTCATTCAAAACATATGACAATAAAGGAAATGTCAACAGCAACTCGACAACACCTGGAATGGGTATTGACCTTGTTGTAGGAGATAACTCTCAGAATTACGATTGGGCAGCATAAATTCTTAACTTATTATTACAGATTTATTATTCCTTTCTTAATTTAATATCTATTTTAGTATTTCCCATACTAACATTACCAATAACATCTGCTTTGCTCACAACGCCTTCTATGCTGCCTTTATCAGAAACTAGAACAATCGGAAAATATTTCAGCAGGTTCTGGACAACTGAAACAGAAGTTTTCTTTGAGACAATCGGCGGAACATCATCCATGACAGCTCCAACTTTTATATTCGCAAGATCTTCAGGATGCTCTGATATAAAATTCAAGATCAATGATTCTGAAATGACGCCTTCAACCTTGTTCTTATTTATGACAGGCAACTGAGATATCGCGTTTTTTTTCATGACCGAAACTGCTTTTGCAATAGTATCGCTGGGACTTGCATAAATGACTTTTCTCCTCATTATCTGCTCAACCTTAAGCTCAGTGCTTTTCTCAATATTGTTCAATGTAAAAAGAATCTGCTTGACTTTTGAATATGTCGGATCAATGTTCTCTGATTCTATCTTAGCAATCAATGATTGGGAAACATCAGCCCTCTTGGCCAGCTCATGCTGGGTCAAACCATGCTTCTTCCGGAGCTGTTTTATCTCAGATAATTCTGGATCAGTGTTCATGAAGAACAATAATAAAATAGCTAGTATTTATTCTTTTCGGAATTTGACTCAAGAATACCGAATTGATATTCAGTCAGTTTCAGATAAAAACCAAAAGTATTATAAATAAGTTAATCTTACTTTCTTACAATAAGATTTAATCGGAGGTTTAAAATGAGCGTTGAAACAATAAGGATGTCATCAAAAGGACAAATAGTCATACCGCAAGACATACGAGATGACTTGAATGTTGGCGAGGGAACTGTATTTGCAGTCATAGGAAGCAAAGACAGCATAGTTTTAAAAAAGATTGTTACACCCTCAAAAGCAGACCTAATAAAAGACCTTGAGAACATAGCTAAAGAAGGTAAAAAGCGGCTGCAAGCAAAAGGTGTAAAAGAAGAAGACTTCGCAAAGATCATCGAAAAAAGAAGGAAAGCTAAATAAGTCTTACTTTTGACACAAACGCATTGCTTTCTGCTACGCTGTGGGATGGAAGCGTTGCGCAAAAACTATTGCATTTATTAATTCAGAGAAATGATACCATAAACACTAGTCCAGACATACTTTCAGAATATCAAAAAATATTGAAACGGGACTTTGGTTACACTGATGGAGAAACAGCAAAAATTGTTTAAAAAATATTTGAATTCACAACCCTAGTAAAACCTACAGGAAAATTGGAAGTTGTAAAAGAAGACCCAGACGATGACAAGGTAATTGAATGCTCAGCCAAAAGCAAGTCCAAATACATTATCACTTATGATCTTCATTTGCTAAAACTAGGCGCATATGAGAATATCCAGATAACAAAACCTAAAGAGATGATGAAAATACTGAAGTGATCTAAAAATTATCAATGTGTCTGAAAAAATATTTTGTTACAATCAGCAATTACCTAAATACAGTAAAAAACTTCGAAAATCTTCTGCGAGCTGATGTTTAAAAGAAGATGTTGATATTACAAAAAGTATTTAAACATCTCCGCAAAGAATTAATTTATGAAACCATTCCCGGAAGGAACCGACCTTAAAACAGAATTAAGGAACGCTATGGGTAGGTTGGAAAAACTAGGTGTGGTTTATCCTGAAGGCCACTATGAAACACTGCTTTCCAAATACCAGGAATCTGGTGTTGAATACCCTCGAATTCTGATGCGCATAGGTAAGCCAAACATAAGAAATTTCAAAGAGTATTCTAAAATTTTAAAGATGAACCAGCCTTTCCTTGATTATGGCTGCGGAACTTGCGAAGATATGAGAGCGCTTATTTCTGATGGTTATGACAAAAGCAAGGTGACTGGTTATGATACCAACTGGAACAGTATAAATTTGGGTTTTGACTTGTTTTTAGACAAAAAGAATCTAGAAAAACGACTGGTTGTCGGAGATAAGTTCCCCTTCAAAAAAGAACAATTCGGAATAATATATTCGGGAAGTGTTATCCACACAATACCTACTAAAGAAGGGGTGCTTGGCTATCTTAACAATGCATATTTCACTTTGAAAAAAGGCTGCTTTATATTCGGTTCAACTCTCGGAAAAACAGATGATTCTGAAGATATGAAAAGACAGGTCAAACCTCTAAAAAAAGAAGAACTTTCAAGTCTTCTTAGTGAAGCAAAATTTAAAGATATCAGCATTGAATTGAAAACTAATCATCCACATGATGCAAAAAAGAGCGAGAATAATGAATCCTCAATAAAACATCGTCTTTGGTTCTACGCAGAAAAAGGAGATTAATTATCTAAACAACATTCACAAACATATTTATCCGACACTTACAACTGGTTGTCCTTCTGTCTTCCGCGGCATTGCAGGATATATTCCTGGCGGCATGAAAACTTTTTGAGTTTTAACTGCAATCCCTCGGTTGCCGAGCATTTCTTTTGATTCAACAACAGCTGTTCCCAAGCAGACAAGTTCGTCTTTCAAGGTCATTATTGCAACAATTTCATCTTTTTTTATGCCTGCATCTAATTTAGATATTCCTGGAAATTTTAAATCTGAACCATGGCATAATGAATCAACCGAACTGTCAAAGACATAGACTTTTTTCAGATGGCTTAAAGCTTGTTCAACAGGCATTATTATTTTTCTGATTCGCTCATCATCATTCTCTTCCTTCCAATAATGATAAGCGTCTGCCAAATCCTGTAATGTAACGGATTGCGATTCCACAAAAATGCTTGCTTTTGTTCTTCTAAGTTCAGCCATATGAGCTCCGCCCAAAGGAATTCCCATATCATGGATCAATTTTCTGATATAGGTTCCTGCTTGACAGCCGACTTTGAAAAGGACATCCTGCCCATCGATTTCAAGAATTTCAAGAAAATAAATTGTGCGCTGTCTCTCCTGTCTTTTGACAGCGCTCTTTCTCGGAGGAAGCTGAGTGATTTTTCCAATAAATTTCTTAAAAACTTCCCTTATCTTTTCTTCGCTGACATCTTTGTGCAGATGCATGAGCGCGACATATTCCTTGCCCTCGCCAAGAAGCACTTGAACAATTCTTGTCGCCTTATCTAGAGCAACAGGAAGAACGCCAGTGACACCAGGGTCAAGAGTTCCAGAGTGGCCTGCCTTCTCAATATGCAGAACTTTCTGGACAAAATCGCTGACCTGATGGCTTGTCGGGCCAGACGGCTTGTCAATAACAACAACACCGAGGCTTATCAGCTCAGGAACAGTTCTCTCATCAGGTTTTTTTCCATAAAGAGAAGATGTTTCTGCTTCCTTTCTCACCAATAATTCCGAAGTCATTTTTTTGTCTGCCATGATTTTTTTAGATTTTGTATTTTTTTATTTTTTATTATTCTGCTTCATCATCATAAACAATATCTCCTTCTCTCACTTCACCATCAACTTTAAGACCGAATGCCTGTCCTGCTTCTGCTGATGAAACACTTTTGTGATGTATCTGGATAGAATCCACTTTTACTTCAAGCTTATTCTGACCCCTGATTGTTATCTTGTCTCCTACCTTTATTTTCTCTGAAGGTTCAATTACAGCAACTTTGATTTTGTCTAAAAATTTTGTAACTTTGCCAATCCATTTTGCCATAATTACC
>JAUYGA010000246.1 GCA_030690755.1 Nanobdellota archaeon | reverse complement strand
CTCTAGTATAAATAGATTGCGGTGATTGAGTATATACGTTATCTTAATAGAAAATCAGGAATTTGCCTTTACAGTTACGAGGAAAAGAAAAGTCTAGCAATCGAGATGAGCAAATATTATTACAAAGGATTTACTAATGCTTTGTGGTCGATTAATATTGATGCTTATAATTTTTTAAAGAATCTAGAAAAACAGCCGGATGCGTCTGATGAAAACGCTGGAGTATTGAGCAAGGCTTATTCTGAGTTTCAAAAATTTGAAGATTTTTATAACGGGATTGATTTTGATAATCTACATAGAGAAGAATTTTATCCTTTGTTTATTGCACGGGATTTATTGCCTGCATATAAGGAACAGATGGATAATGTATTTAAAGGACGATTCCAAAGCGATCTGCTTCATTTAGAACGTGCAGGAAGCGCGATATGTGATGTAGGTCATATTTACAGAACTAATTTAAAAAAAATCTTTAACGAAATCCAATCTTTCCCAGGAGAAGAAAATTTTAAAATCAGGATTTTTGACTGTGATGGAAGAGAGTGGATGTTGCCTTATTGCATTTGAATAATCAAAAGGATAACAGAAATTTGAAACAAAAAAAGAGTTTTCAGCGTGATAACGTACTTTTTTACACCATCTCATCGATTGGCTTTATTTTTTCAGATTCTTTTTTGATTTTTGCCGCTTCTTTTTCCAGGTCTACGCCTAGATCTTTCAGTCCTGAGATATGCATCTGCATCAGCTGTTCCACAATATTTAGGATCTTTAGCATTTCCTGTCTTTCTTTTGCTAATGTTGCTAATGCTCCTTTGTGATAGCCAATTTGTTCATGTGTTGAACTTCCTGCTTCTTCTTTCTTTGCCATTTTTTTTCACCATTATTAATTATTGTTTTATTGTTGTTTTTATAAGTTAAGTTTGATTTATTGAATAAAGTGTATTATGTCTATATAAAATTTTGTTATTTGCCGCTCTTATCAACTTCATTTTTCTTCAAGCATGAATATTTCATAGCACTTTATTCCATCTCTCTCTGCAGGAACAGCTTTGAATTCTCTGTCCTGACCATGTTTTAGTTTATAGTCTGCTTTCAGGTTTCCTATCATTGCAGGAATCATGTCTTTGCATGCAGTTCTTCCGAATACTTCCGCGCTTTTTCCAAGTGTTCGTTTAAGAGATTTCATGTGGCATTCTTCGACTGCTTTTGTATAAGGAATTATTACTTTTTCATATGCTTTTGTTATTTTGCTTCCGCCAAAACCCTTTTCTTCTGCTGTTCGGAAAACATGTTCAAGCACTTCTTGTTCTCTTTTGTTATATGTTATTTTTTCAGAAACCGTATTTTCAAATTTCCATTGAGCAACAGGGAATCCATAATTTGTTCTTGTTCTTATTGTGTCTTGTATTAGGACATCTAGTTTTGCAGTTTCGTTCAGTTGTTTTTGCGCATAATTAAGTTTTTTATTGCAGATTATTTCATAAATTGGGTGCAGGAATATTGCTGCGTAAACATCATCAACGCCAAGTTTTCTAAGCCTCAAGTCTAATTCTGGTTGGTATAGTTTTATATTTCCAACATGGGCTGTTCTTTCTGAAAGTAAAACAGTTATTTTTTCATCAAGCGCATCTATCTGTTCTCTCATTTCTAAGAGTGCTGATTTTGCGAACTTTGTTTTGGCCATGTTGCATGGTTTTCAGAAAAGCTTTATAATTCTTTTGATTTTAACCACTGAGAAATGGTGATGTTAGATTATCTTTTGCTTATTTCACTGTGTTTTTATCTCAGATGAAGTTCAATAATATCCCCATCTCTCAGAACATGTTCAAGCATGAGTTTTTGTCCTGGAAACTTTGCTGATTTTCCCCAGATTTTTGCAAATTTGAATCTTGGCACAAAATCCTTGTGTATCTTTTCGCACACCATCTTTATTGTGCATCCTGTTTTCATAATGAGCGGAACATCCAAGTCAGGTTTTTGGCCAACTTCTTTCATATAGATTCTTAAGAAATCCAATTTTGTGAAAATCTCTTCTTTTAGAAGATCGATGTTTTCTCCTTTTTCAGCTGATACAGGTATGCATTCTCCAATGTGTTTCTTGACTTTCTCAAGGGCTGCGCTGTCGACCATGTCTATTTTGTTCAGGACAACTATTGCGGGGATGTATTTTTTATTGTCTTCAATGCAGTCGATCAGTTGGTCTACAGTTATATCTTCCCTTATGACTATTGTCGCATTATTCATTTTCATCTCAGTCATGACTGCTTTGATTGTTTTGTCATCAAGTTGTGTGAGTTTAACTGTTGATGCGACTCTGATTCCACCTTTTGAATCTTTTTTTAGTTTAACATCCGGCTTTCGTTCATTTACTCTCATATTTGCGTCATAAAGTTCTTTTTTCAAAACTTCTAGTTGTTTTATGTCAAAGACATCCACTATGAATATGACTAGGTCTGCATTTCTTACTACAGAGATGACCTCTTTTCCTCTTCCAAGTCCTCTTGCAGCGCCTCTTAATATTCCTGGTACATCAAGAATCTGTATTTTTGCCGAGTTATATTGCAATGTTCCAGGTATGCAGGTTAGTGTAGTAAAAGCATAGCTTGCTGTTTTTGATTCTGCATTTGTTAGCGCATTTAGAAGTGTGGATTTTCCGACAGATGGAAAGCCGATTAGGATTGCTGTCCCATCTCCGCTTTTTCTTACAGTATAACCTTCGCCTTTCTTTCCGCTGCTTGACCTTTTTTCTTCATCTTCCCTTAGCTTGGCGATTTTTGCTTTCAGGATGCCGACTGCTCCCTGTGTTCTCTTGTTGTATTTTGTGTTTTTCAGTTCATCCTCTAGCAGCTTTATCTGTTCTGTTTTGGTGTGCAATGATCTTTTGCCTTTGTCGCTTTTATCTTCTTGTTTTGGTTTTTCCATGTTATTCTGTCTTCTATTTGTTTTTTGTTTATAATCTTTGTTATAGTTTTATCGTATGTGCATAGCATCTTCTCAACTCTGGGCTACGCCCTAGAGGAACCCGTACTAGTGTGGGACGTCAGTGACTAGCGAGTCTCACTTCGTTCGACAAGTCACTGAGTCTCACTCCCTACAATGCTCGTCGCTGATTTTTGATTAATGAATTTTGACCTTAGGATGCTATGCACATACAAAAAAAAGCGTTTATGCGCTCTTCCATATGCACGTTCTGCCATAAAATGCAGTCAGCAACGCTCTTCTCAAAAATCTTTTAAACTAAACCTCAATCCCTGTCAACCATGGTCAGACTAAAATCAAAAAATAGGAATAAAAATGAAGAGATAAAGAAAAGTCTTAAGTTCTCTGTAGTTGACGGATCAGCTCATTCAGTCATGGAAGGATTTGGCAAGTCATATATTGCGCCGTTTGCTATCGCTCTTAAAGCAAGCAATACAATGGTAGGTGTCATCTCATCCTTACCAGACCTTATTGGTTCTCTTGCCCAGTTAGGAAGCACAAGACTTGTCGAACATTTCAAGAGCAGAAAAAAAATCATTGTTTTCTGCGCCCTCATCCAAGCGCTGCTATGGCTGCCGTTATTTTTTGTTCCTCTTCTGTTTTCAAATTATGGGCCTATGATTGTTCTGCTTTTTGTCACATTACAGGCAGTTGTCTCTTACACCATTAATCCATTATGGAACTCGATGATGGGAGACTTAGTCCCAGAAAACGAACGCGGCAAATACTTTGGCAGAAGAAACATGATAACAGGAGCATTTGTTTTTGTATCCACATTTGTCGCAGGTTTCTTGCTCAATCATTTCTCAAAGACGCATCCATTCTATGGCTTTGGCATCTTATTCTGCGCAGCATTTAGCGCAAGGCTAGTTTCAGCATTATACCTGAGCAGGATGTATGACCAAGAATATATCGT
>JAUYGA010000237.1 GCA_030690755.1 Nanobdellota archaeon | reverse complement strand
TTCTATCTAATTTGAGTTGTTTATTGCAGGTTTAAAACAGTTTTTGTCGAGACCATAAATTTACTTTGTATGTGCATAGCATCTTCAAAATTCTCGAAGTTTTTTAGAAAGGAGCTGCGTCCCAGTGACTTGCGAGTGAGCGCGTTCGTGAGCGAACTCGCTCACAATTGACTGGCCATCCCCTCGCTACGCTCGTTGCTGTTTTTGAGTTATAGAATTTTGACCTTATGATGCTATGCACATACTGATTGTGCGTGTTTACTTAACAACAACATCCTTTAGGTCTATTTTCAAGAAGTCTGCATTACTTTCAAGAGTGTACTCAATTTTGTATTCGAACTGGGAAGAGTTGACAAAAGCGATAATCCTAGAGGTTGCTGTATTGCTCGCAGGGTCTAAAAGCGTCGTATAACCTGTGCCGATGCTTGAATTCTCATTGTCACCTATCCTGAAATTAAAAGCGCCATTCACATTATTGTTAGTCGCTTTGAAAACAGCATAGTTTATTATTTTTGAGGTGTTCATCTGAGCCCACGAGGTTTCATTGCCGATTTTTGAGAAATTAACCAATATCCTTGAGTTCTCCAGAATAAAAGAGCTGCCTTTCTCACTTGACGAGACATCTGTGTTTGTTGTTATCTTAAGAGCCCCTTTTTCTATATAAGTCATGGGTTCGACAAGCTTTTGGTCGCTTTCAATCTTCCACCTTATTTGATCTTGGGTTATCACAAATTCGCCGTCATTAACTTCTAAAGGGATGACTCTTTGCGAGCCTTGGCCCTCGCTTGCTATGTCTATGATGTGTTGATTAAGATTTTGCATTGTATCTTCTGTCTTGACAAGAGAGGTCTTGCTCTTGAGCTTCTTTAAGATAGGAACGCCTGCCTCAAGCACAAGAACCATGACTGTTATGACTACAAGAATGAAAATGACTGCAGATATCCAGATTTGAGCTCTTTTTGTTCTTCTCATGTTGTTCTATTATTAATTTAGTTGGTAGTTTATATTGTTCCCTTATTGTTTATCATATAGGTTTTATGAGTTTATGATGGTATTCAGATTGCATGTTTTAGCGCATCATTTTCGCAATTTTTTGCATACGTCTCAAATGTATTGTTCTTGATATCAATTGCCACATCGATTCGTTTTGTTGTGTCCACATAAATATTTCTTATTTCGATTTCTTTAGTGATGTTACCTGATTTTATTATCAGGTTTATATTTTCTTTGTCTGAATGGGCTGCATTTCTTAAAGTGAAGCTCAACAGCCCGTTTTCATATTTTATCGCTTCTACAGAATAGATATAACCTACGCAATCCAAGGAGTTTTTGCTCGTTTCAGTAGAATAACTTGATGATTGGGTGTAAATCCTTACAATTGCCAGGCCAGTATATATTGCTGCAACTAGAAATAAAGTTAATAAAAACACACTACTAACAATCTTTCTTGTCCTTTCACCCATTTTAAAGAGAATTAACTGCAACTGTATATGTCTTCCAATACTAGCGCGGATTTTGAACAGATAACTGTATCTTTTACATTTTGAATTTTCATTACAGGAGCAACTCTGACCTGTTTCAGCAATCCGAAGGATGCAGTGTTATAAGTGACATTAAGTTTAGCAGTTCTTGCTTTCTGAATTATCTGCGATACTAAAGTTACATTTGTATCTGAACCAGTAGTTCCATTATAGACTAAGGTCACCAATACACCTTCTAAATCTGTGTTAGGGCCGTTTTCAAGCAGGAATTCAACTCTCTCAGGAGTTGAGGAATTTCTTAAGCATATTTGGGGCACTCCATTTATTGATAAAACTCTCAGATAACTATCTGTAGAGCATTTAATGTCTGCATTTGACTTACTTTCTATGTCCTCTGTCTGTTTTTTTACATAAGTGCTTCCCCAATTCATGACAACTGCGCCGAGGGCAATTGCGAATGCGATCAAAAGAATAGTGGCTATTAAAGGTGAAACTGCTTTCTTGTTTTTGAGAAATTTTATGGTCTTATGTTTATTCTTCATCTTATGTCCTCACTCTTTGCCTTCTTTTAGTGTTTTGATAAGTTCGTCAATATTACTTTCTTCATGGCGCATGGTCTTGATATAAGGAATGATTCCTATTATAAGGACGCACAAACCCATTAAGATCAGAATGTTAAACAGGCTTTTGTCAATGTAGTCGCCTACAAAACCGACAACTGCAGTAAACAAGAATGTGAAATATAACAATAAGGATTTATTAAGAACAAGCATTGATTTTTCACGATTAAGCTTGGACTTCTCAATCTCTAGGTCAATAATGGCCCTTGCAATATCAGAAAGCTTCTGCTTAGCGCCTGATTTCATTCAACACCTCTTTTAATATATAATATGCACTTGTTTCTTTATGAACTTAAGTTAGTGTTTTAGTATATAAATTTAACTATTTAAAATTTGTTGTTTTTGAGGAGGTTTGCAGATGAGATGTCTTATTTTGGCGAGTTGTCATTCCATCTTGCCAAAAATCTCATTGACTGCATAGACAAACAATCCTGAAGACCAGGCAAAATGCGTTTCTGACTTGTAAATTGTTCTTTTAACAGGCTGGCCATTTTTTTCATAAACTTCGTAGACCATATTGTTTTTGTTTATGATTTCTGCAATTTGTTTTATTATCTTTCCAGCTTCCTCTTTCATCCCTGCTTTTTTCTGAGCAATCGCATAACAGCAGCCAAGCCAAAGCCATGCCAAACTGTTATTATGATAATCGCCTAAAAAAACAAACCACATAAGCCAAGATTCATATTTCAAAGGATAACTCGGATAGTTTGTTTTGCATGGAACAGGATATGCTATCTTGATATGTTCCATGTGCTTAAGGATTTTTGTTGCTTGGTCTTTATTTGCAACATTCCACATGATAGCAAGGACATTTCCATCTGTTGCGAAGAAATCATGTTTCCTGTCGTTTTCAATCCAGTCAGTATAATATCTGCCGTTCCAGAATTCTGAATTTATTTTTTGTTTTATCCTGTTTGCCAAATCTTTATATTCCAAAGAAAGGGTGTGTTTTCTGCATATCCTGCAGAGGTCTGAAAAATCCTCGACTGATTTGTAAAAGCAGACATTTGAATATAGGACTTTACCGGTTTTCCTTATTGAATCTGCCCAATTAGCAAAATAGCGCTCTTCGATTAAAAAGTCTTTATTTTTGTCTCTCGATAAAGACCAGTCAACTGCTCTCTTCAAATTTTCAAAATATTTCGCTGCAAAATTTTTATCATTGCTCTTTTTTATATAGTTTAACGCAGCAATCACCAGAAGAGAATTTTGGTCTACGACAGCGCTTTTTGATTTGTGGTCGCCATAAGTTGGAATTCTTTCGTGGACTTTAAAGCCGGCATATTTAAGCAGAAAATGTTTTGCTCCGATAAGAAAAGGAAAAAAACCATCTTTTTTTTGGTGATTAATGAAATGTTCCAGTCCATGCTTTATAACATCATAATCCTTCAATTCGGCAGATCCAAAACTTGCAAAACTGAAATCTCGCGCCCAATAGTCGCTGAATTGGTGATGGCCTGCGAAGATGCCTTTCTTTCTGTAATTTGATCTGAGGTCTCTTTTGGCTATTTCATAAGCTTGCCTTATTATAGGGTTAATTGTTGAGCTTATTCTCTGACTTTTTGTTTTTTTCATTCGGTTTTTATGCTTTATCTTATTTTATTATCTTCTTTTTATTGTATTTTTTTATTTTAAA
>JAUYGA010000233.1 GCA_030690755.1 Nanobdellota archaeon | reverse complement strand
ATTGTTTCTTTTGTCAGTCCGATTACGAGTTCTCCTGGTTTTAATATGTGCCCTTTATCTATTTTTACAATCTTAGTTAACTTTTTGTAGTCTATGTTTTCTGTTACAGGAACAATTGCATTGTTTTTTGTAAATATTCTTAGTTCATTGTCTAGCATCAGGTCTATTGATGCAGGGCCTATAGAATTCTTGTCAAAAGGTGAGATTATTATCTGTTTGTTTTGTATTTTTTTAAGAATCTCTTTTTTTGTTAGTATCATGTTAGTGTTAGTATTGTGATGTTTTATTGTTATATTTTCAGGCTTACGACTTTTGATATAGCGTGTTCATTCATTGATACGCCGTATAGTATGTCTGCTTCTGTAAGGAGATGGTCATTATGCGATATTACGACGTATTGCGCTTTTTCGCTGTATTTTCTTATCATGTTTGCAAGTTTCAAAGAGTTGTTCTTGTCAAGCGCAGCATCAACTTCATCCATCACATAGAATGATGCAGGATCATATTCTTGTATTGCGAATATGAATGCGAGAGCGGTCATGGTCTTTTCTCCGCCGGATAGCGATCTTATGTCAAGAAATTTATTTCCTGTGATTCTTACTTTTATCATAACTCCTTCCTGGAATGGGTCTTCAGGATTTTCGAGTTCAAGGAATGCGTCCCCTTTTGTTGACAGTTCTGAAAAGAATTTCTTGAATGTCTCGTTTACAGTATTGTAATGTCTCATGAACAGGTCTTTTTTCTTTGATTCTATCTCATTCATCATGACTAAAACATCTTCTTTTTCTTCTCTTAGCTTGTTTTTCTTGTCCATCAGGCTATTGTATTCTTTTTCTACAGTCTCATAAACTTCCAATGCTCTCATGTTGACATTTCCCATATTTTCTATCATTCTTTCGAAATTGTTCAGTTCTCTCTTAAGTGACTCTTCTGATTTGTTTTCGTCGAGTTCTATCCCTTCATATTTCTTTAATTCCTCTTCCATTGCCTGAAGCTGTCCAAGAGTCTCCGAATAACTCAGTTGCGCATTGTTTATTTTCTGCTCATTTTTTCGTTTATCTTCTTCTTTTATGAAAATGTTTTTGTCCAGTTTGTGTATGTCTTCATTTAGTTCGTTTTTCTGGTCAAACAGTTTCTTGAATTGGTCAAAGAATTTTTTGGCTTTCTTTTCCTTGTCTTTAAGGTCTATTTGCGCCTGTTCTATCTCTTTTTTCATTCGTATAACGTCTTTTTTGAAGTTTTCTTTTTCCTTGTCAAGGTTTTTGATCAATGCATCAATCTTCTCTTTTTCAGGTCCGTAAATGTTTTCTATGTGTTCTTTGTTGTTTTTGTGCGCTGATTCTGATTTTAGGAAACGTTCTCTTAGCTCTGTTCTTTTCTGCTCAAATGCATTGATCTCTGCGAGGATTGTCGGGCTTCTTAAGTCGCTCATCTGTGTTCTTAGTTCGCTTCTTTTTATTTTCATCTGAGCAAGCTCTCTTGTCAGTTCAGAAATCTTTTCCTGCATCGCGTCGATGTCTTTGTCTATTTTTTTCATGCTGTCTTTTGACAAATCCTTTTGTTTCTTTGAAACGTCGCTGTCTCCTGATTCCAGATGAAGGCTTCTTTCCATTGAGATTATTTCTCCTTCCATTCCTGCTTTGAATTCTCTTAATTTTGTTATCTCCTTTTCATTGTCTGTCCTTTTTTCATCGACTTTTGCTATGACTGCTGAATAATCCGCAATCTGCTTTTCATAATTTTTCATGTCTGTTACAAGATCTTTTTCCTGGAAGCTCAGGCCTTTTTCTTTCTTCTGTCTATAGCCGCCATGCATTGCTCCGCTTGTTTCAGCCATGTCTCCGTCGAGAGTTACCATTTTTGCATTGCCTATCCCGATTTCTCTTGCAACGTCTATATTTTCAACAATTAAGGTGTTTCCAAATACATATGAGAATACTTCTTTGAATTTAGGATCATGTTCTATGAAGTCTGAAGCAAATCCAAGAACGCCTTTGCTTTTGGCGTATTTTTGCGCGTCATCTTTTTTTACGCCCCTTATCTTGTTTAGCGGGAGAAATGTCGCTGTTCCAAGCTTTTTTTCCTTAAGATATTTTATGCATCTTGCAGCTGTCCCATCATCTTCAACAACAATGCTTTTTAGTTTAGGTCCGGCAGCAACTTCAAGAGCGACAGCATATTTTGATTCGACCTGGCCTATTTCAGATATCAGGCCATAGACTGCTCCGCCGAATTTTGTCCTTTCATCAAGAATTCTTTTTACTGCTTCGCTGCCTGCTAAACTTTCTCGAACAGATGCGTTTTTTATTCGTAATTTTGAGTATTCCTCTTCTGCTCTAATTGACTTGGACTTTGCATTATTTAGCTGCGCTGCAAGAGATGAATCTTCATTTAGTAGTTTATTGAGTTCTAGGGTTGCTTTTTTGAATTCCTCTTTTTTTCTTTTTAGTTTTGTTACCTGATCCTTGTTCTCTTTTTCAACTTCCTCTATTTTCACGATTTTTTCATCAAGGCCCTGGATTTGCAGTTCTAGTTTGTCTTTTTCCCTGAAAAGATTCTGTTGTTCTTCCCTTAATTTGTTCAATGCAACTTGTTTGATGTCTGATTCTTTGTCTATTGCTTCTACTTGTTTTTCTATCTCTCCAAGGTTTTCAAGCGAATGTTTCTTTTTGAAATCCTCTATCTTCTTGTCAATGAGCGAGATTTCTTTTTTCTTTTCAGCTATGTCTTTGTCTAATGTGTTCTTTTCGTCAAGCAATGAGTCTAGTTTTGCCTGAACCTCTTTTGCAGATTCTTCAAGCTGTTTTTTTCTCTCTTCTATTTTTTTGACTTCAGCTTTATGGTTTTCTGTCTTTGTTTCATTTGTTGCAATGTCTATTTTCAGCTGCTCGACTTCTTTGTTAAGTTTAATCTGGCCTTCTTCACTCTGTTTTTCAATCTCGGCGTTGATGGTATTCATTTCTATCTTTTTGGCTTCGATCTTTGCTTTCAGCTCATCGATCTTTTTACTCATGTCATCTATTGCCTGTTTGCTTTCGTTGATGAGTTTCTCATAATTTTCTTTTTCGATTTTTTTCTTTTTGACCTGCAGGTTCAATAATGACCCTCTGTTTTTTGTCATCTTGTCATTGAGGCCTTTG
>JAUYGA010000220.1 GCA_030690755.1 Nanobdellota archaeon | reverse complement strand
TCGCTTGTTTTCCCTTCTTCATCTTTTTAATTGATGGTTTTTTTGGCTCTTTTTCAACTCGTCTCTTTAAATTAATCTGAGCCTTCTTCACATTCAAAATTGAAGACGCGTTCGGGGCATCATCAACCTCGACCTCCCCGTCTTCCTCTGATTCGGACCACGTAGAAACATCTGAATCTTCCTCTTCATACTCATCGTTTGTTTCTTCTTCGATTTCCTCCTCAATTTCCGAATCTTGGGCCCTGGGCACTTGCACAACTTTTTCCCTCGACATCCCTTTCTTCATCTTCCCATGTTTTTCTGTTGCTGGTTCTAAAATTGAAAAACATAAATATAATGCACAATAACTTAATGTTGCATTTCAATAGGTTAGCTAAACATTGAAGCTTTTAAATACTGAAGAATAATTTATAATTTTTATAAAGTACTTACTAGCTGCTTTAAGTTGTTTTCCCGCTTGACGAGGCATGTTGTTTAAAAAAAGTTTAATTTTGGTGAATAATGCAAAGGTTAGTGATAAACTGCAATTTTTCTTTTTTGTGTTGCATTTAAATACTTTTTTTCATTCCGGAATTTTCTATAAGTTAATGAGACAGTTGAAACCATTTTCATCTATAAGCAGGCCCACAAAATACAAGGCCTGAAAAAATAAACTGAAAAAACTATAAATGCATTTACAAAACCATCAACTAACTATCAGTGTTTTTAAAGCCTTCTTTGTGTTTACAGAATTAACAAAAGTTTTAAAATGAGTACTTTTGTGTGCCCGGAAAAAACTTGCTCTAGAAAGTTTACGAGAAGAAGTAATTTAAATACTCATTATCAACGTTTTCACTTAAACAATAATGTTGTTGAGAAATGCTTTTTGTGTGGACAAATTTTTGAAAATTGTGCTAAACTACAACAACATTACAAGTATACACATAGACCTAGTAGACAGTTTTACATTAAAGAATCTGCTTTCCAAAAAAAAATTGTAACATATAGATATAATTTTCGTGATAATGAAATCAACTTTGCCGCATCACAATTGGGCATTCAAAACATCTTAAAAAAGCAAATTCTAATTGAAGCTGCAAAAAAAACGATATGCAAAGTGAGTTTAGTTTTTATCGCTGAAATGGTCATGTTAGATCATGTTGGTGATGAAATGACGAAAGCGTCAATACCTTTCAGATCACCAAATTTCCTAGCAAATGCAAGTATGGAAAAAAACGTAACTAAGAATATTTCAGCTAGTTTTCTCCATCAACAAAAATCAATGGAAGAATTTATGAGATCTGGATCAAATTGGCAATTTTCTAAGTCATTAGCATTTGATGTAGAAGTCTGTGCTTTGTCACCTATTGTTGCTGGGTCACAGAAACAAACCATAAAAAGTGATGAAACAAAATTAAACATGAGTGATTTCAAAAATAAAAAATTTCTCTATAACCCTTCAAATAAAGACAAAAAATGTTTTTTGTACTGTATAGCATATGCATTGTACAGTCAAAAACAGAAAAATTCTGATAAAAAGGAAGATAGCAGATTAGAGAAACACTTCAAACGTTTTAACACAGATAAGATTTCGTTTCCAATTTCAATTCAAGGCATAAAAAGATTTTTGAAATTAAACAAAGCTTTAAACATCAAAATAAACATATTATTTAGAGATAAAAAAGGAAATGTATACCCATATGAGTACGGCTTGGGTGAAGGAGAGAAAATAATTAATTTGTTAATGGTTTGCAGAGAAAACAACAAAAACAGTAGTGCAAACCATTTTGTTTTAATTAAGGACACAGACAAATATTTAAGAAAAATATACACCTATGCAGATAGGAAAAATACGTATAATACTACATTTTTTTGTCTCCATTGTCTTAATTCATTTTCAAATAAAAAAGTGTTGGAAGACCATAAAAAACTGTGTTTAGTTAACAAACCAAGACAAGAAATTACGCCAAATGAAGGGGAAAATATAATCAAATTTAAAAACTTTGAGAAAACACACCCTATTGAGTTTTGTGCTTTTCTTGATTTTGAGGCAGTTTTACCATCAACTGGTGAATATTGTAAGACTTGTGAAAGTTTAAAATGCCGTTGTGATAACTCTTATACGCATATTTTAAATGATCAACATGCAATGGGTTACAGTTTTATGATTTTAGGTCCAAATGACAAAATTATTCATGAACATTCATACATAGGTGAGAATGCGGCAGAACATTTTGTCACTCACTTACTTAATGAGGAAAAAAGGTGGATTAAAAAACTGTTAGAAAAGTATGAAGACATGACAATGACTAAAGAGGACATTATAAAACATGAGCAGAGTACAAATTGTTATTTGTGTAATGCAAAGTTTTCTGACCTAAGTGTAGCAAAATGTAGAGATCACTCACATGTGACATCACATTTTTTAGGCAGTGCATGTAACAGTTGTAACATGAGAAGAAGAAAACAGTCTAGTATTAAAATATTTTGTCATAATGCATCAAGGTATGATATGCAATTTATCATAAGTTGTTTAGGAAACTTTGGTGATGAAATAAAAAACCTCAGAGTTTTACCATTTAATGGTGAAAATTTTCGTACTATTGCATTTAATTCATTTGAATTTTTGGATTCACTCGCATTCTTACAAAATAGTTTGAGTAATTTGTGTTCAGACCTTAAAGACACTAACCCAGATTATTCCATTTTAAAGCAAACATTTCTGGTAAAAACAAAAAACAAATTTGACAGTGAAAAGTTCAAACTTTTATTACAAAAATCATACTATCCATATGAGTATTGTACAAGTATAGAAAAAATGAGAAAAACTACTAAAATGCCAAAGAGAAAATATTTCTACAGCTCACTTACTGAAAAATCTATTACAGAAAATGAATATGCATTCGCAAAACCAGTTTGGCATATTTTTGAATGTAAAAACTTATTAGACTATTGTCGCATTTATTGTAAATTAGATGTCGTCTTATTAGCTGAAGTTTTTCAACAATTCAGAAAAAATATGCATTCATTTTCGGGGCTCGACCCTGCACACTACCTATCTCTCCCAGGATATAGTTATGACAGTATGCTGAAGTTGACCGGTTGTAAGATCACACTACCTTGTGACATATCAATGATACAACTATTGGAAGATTGTAAACGAGGGGGGATGTCTTTCATAGGTACTCGTCATTTGAAACCAACAACTGCAACAGATGAACCAGGCAAACATTCCGGAGTTGAATCATCAGAAATTGTTTATATTGATGCAAATGTAAGTTTTTTATAATTGAAATACAATTACTAGCTGCTTTAATTAAACTTGTTAGTAGAAATTTTTGTAATTTGACACTTATTAAAACACATTTTTTTACATTTTTTTAAATGCTGTTTTTCATTACTTTTCAATATAATCTTTAAACAATTATTACATAACATAAAAGGTTGATAATACTTGATAGATGTCATCATTTAATATTTCATAGTTTTTCAGAATCTTTATGGGCATGCACAAAGCATGAAACTACCTTTAAGTGAGTTTTCATGGATGACAGAAGAAGAAATACAAAACTTTGACATAAACAGTGATTTAGATGGAGATTATGGATATATTGTTGAATGTGATTTGTCATATCCAAAAAAATTACATAAATTACACAATGCATTCCCACTTGCACCTGAAGTCTTGGAAGTGAATCATGTTGATTTATCACCTTTTGCAAAATCAGCACTACTATCTTCTATTAACCAAACTCAATATAAGGACGTTAAACTTTTAACTCACTTTGGTGACAGAATAAATTATGTAGTACAAGCGAAAAACTTAAAACACTACCTCGACTTGGGTATGAATTTAACAAAAATACATAAAATAATAACATATAAACAAGAAAAGTATAATG
>JAUYGA010000215.1 GCA_030690755.1 Nanobdellota archaeon | reverse complement strand
TCTGCCTTCTGTTGATGACCTTAATTCTGATGTCATTCCAAACATTTCAGCGACAGGCAGTTTTGCTTTTACACTTATCAGCATCTCTGTCTGTTCTGTATCAAGCAGTTGTCCTCTTTTGTTTTGAATCAATCTTGATATTTCTCCAAGATATTCTATCGGCGCTTCAATCTGCAGAATCTGCATTGGTTCAAATATTATTGGTTTTGCATACATCATTGCAAGCCTTATACCTTCTCTTACTGCAGGATAAACTTGCGCAGGTCCTCTATGGATCGCGTCTTCGTGGAGTTTCATATCCATTAAAAGAACTTTTACTTTTGTGCATGGTTCTCTTGCTAATGGTCCTGATAGCATTACATCTTCAAACATGTCTAGAAGCATTTCAATTACTTCTCCAAGATGAACCTGTCCTCTTGTCATGTCAATAAATATACTTCCATTGAATATGTCTTTTACTCTTCTTGAGTCTTTGCTGTCCATTCCGCATTCTTCTAACTTAGCCCATAGTTCTGGCTCTTTTTTCTTGACGCGAGTTTCTGAAATATCTCCAGATTTTATTTTCTGATAGATTTCATCTTCTAATGGCTCAACTATGAAATAAAACTTGTTGTGTTTGTTAGGAGATTTACCTTCTGCTTCTGCAGGTGTTCTTTTGCATACAGCTTCCCTGTAAACAACTATTGGCGGGCTTGTCTGTATCTGAACGCCTTTTTCTGAGATGATTCTGTTAGCTATTACTTCAAGGTGCAGTTCGCCCATTCCGCTCATAAGATGTTCGCCAGTTTCCTCATTGATTTCTATCTTTATTGTCGGATCTTCTTTTCCTACCTGTCTTAGAACTTCAATCAATTTTGGCAGTTCGCTTGGATTTTTTGCTTCTACTGCCATTGTAACAACTGCTTCAAAAATGTGTTTTATTGCTTCGAATGGTTCTATTGGCTCAGATGAAACTGTTTCTCCAGAAAATACTCCTTTCAAACCTACAATACCTATGATATTCCCAGGAAGCGCTGCATCAATCATCTCTCTCTTTGCGCCATTATATACTGAAAGCTGCTGTATCTTGGCGGATTTTTTCATGCCATTCATATAGACTTCCTGTCCTTGTCTGAGTGTTCCTGAGAATAATCTTCCTGCTGCAACTTCTCCTGCGTGCTTGTCCATCACTATTTTTGTGCAGACAAATGCAGCCACCCCCTTAGAATCGCAGCTAGTTAATGCTTTTCCAACATCGCTTTCTATGTCGCCGTGCCAGATTTTTGGAACACGATATTTTTGAGCGTCAGCTGGATTTGGATGATGTTCTATGACCATATCAAGGATTACTTCATGCAAAGGCGCTTTTTTTGCAAGCGCTTTGTATCCATCTGATCCTGGCACAGAGTATGCATCAATTATTTCTTTGAATGTTATTCCTTTTTTCTTCATGTAAGGGACAGACAGCGCCCAGTTGTGGAATGCGGACCCAAAAGCTACGCTTCCGTTTTCAACATTGACCTGCCATTTTTCTCCATATCCTTTTTCTGCAATCGCCATTATAAGCCTATTGACACTGGTTATTATTTTGATGAAACGCTCCTGCATCTGTTCTGGAGTAAGCTGAAGTTCTTTTATCATCCTGTCAACTTTATTGATGAAGAGAACTGGTCTTACTCTTTCTTTTAATGCCTGTCTCAGGACTGTTTCTGTCTGCGGCATTATTCCTTCTGATGCGCAGCACAAGACTATTGCTCCATCGATTGCTCTCATTGCTCTTGTTACATCACCGCCAAAATCAACGTGTCCTGGAGTATCTATGAGATTGATAAGGTATTCTTTTCCGTCGATTGAATGGACCATTGATACGTTTGCTGCATCGATTGTTATTCCTCTCTGCTGTTCATCCTCATGGAAATCAAGTTTCAGAGCTTTCCCTGCAAGCTCTTCTGAAAGCATGCCTGCTCCTGACAAGAGATTATCTGAGAATGTAGTTTTACCATGATCAATATGCGCGCATGTAGCTATATTTCTGATCATCTTAGGATTACAAGCAATCCTGACAATCTTTTCAACCATCTTTTCTGCCATGTTATACCACCTTTTCAAAAAGTATGTTTTTCGTGCACAGTTTTGTACGAATGAATTTCCTTTGCATCAAACCAAAGGTCAATTTCTTTCTTTGCCTCTTCCTTGTTTCCTGATGCGTGGATTATGTTTACGACTGCATGTCCATGCTCATCTGCATGCTGCATTGTCTGATGCGCAAAGTCTCCCCTTATCGTTCCGGGGGAAGCTTCTGACGGAATCGTTACCCCTACTATTTTTCTTGTATATTCGACTGCATTGACTCCTTCGATAACCATTGCAACTACAGGTCCAGAAACAATAAAATCCTCAAGACCCTTATAGAATGGCTTATTTATATGCGCAGAGTAATGTTTTTTTGAGAAATCTCTGTCTACCCACACCATTTTCATCGCTACAATTTTTAGGCCTCGCTGTTCAAACCGCTCTATGACTTTACCTATCAGCGCGCGTTCTACTCCATCAGGCTTAATTGCAACAAATGTTTGTTCGATCATCTCAACCCTTTGTTTATTTTATTGATATGTTTTATTGATATGTTTTTATCATATTGATATCTTATTTTATTATATGTTTTTACCATATCAACATCTTATTTTATTGATGTGATTGTTTTTCTTCTTTTGCTGCCTTTTCTGATAAGGTCTTTGCCTTCAATGCCCTGGCAGACTGCGTCCACTTGACATATCTTGGGACTCTTCCCAGCTTAAACAAATTCTTTTCGCATTTCATAGAGCACAAGTTAAAGATTCTGCCATCTTTCTTGACATACATCTTTCCTGTTCCTCTTGAAATCTCTAGACCGCAAAAATCGCATTTAACCATGATACCACCTTTACCTTCTTCTCTGATTTAGTTTTTGAGCTTCAATTTCTGTTTCTCTAAGCATCAATATGTCGCCTAGTCTTACAGGCCCTTTGACATTCCTTCTTAGGATTTTATTCGCATCTCTTCCTTCAAGGACTTTGCATCTAACTTGCTGGGCTTCCCCTCTTGTTCCTGTTCTGCCGACTACTTCTTCAACGCTTGCAGGGAAGGATTGCGAGAAAAACACATTTCCCTTCTTTGCCTCTTCCTGAGCAGGGGCTTTCTTTTTGTCAGTTTTTGACTTGTCTTCAAGAACAGAAGACATATCTTCCATTTTTTTCTTCATTGCGACACCTTTTTGATTATTTGGTTTTTGATTATTCAGTTTTACTTATTTGAATTTTTGTTGTTAACTTTTTTGTTATTGATTTTTATCTCAATTGAAAAAAATAACAGCGCAAAAATTATTAAGGTTTATTTCAAAGCATCTGTTATTGCTTTTATTGCGTTCTTGGATTCTCCTTCTGTGATTATCGCTACGCATACAGTTGGGACTTCAAGTCCTGCAGCTGCTCCAAGCTCTTCTCTTGAGTCGACTTCAACGCAAGGAATTCCTTTTTCTTTGCATAACAATGGAATGTGCATTACAATCTCAGGCGGACTGACATTTTTTGCGACTGCAACAAGCTTTGCCTGTCCTTTCTCTATTGCTTTTGTTACTTCATTTGTTCCTTTCTTTATCTTGCCTGATGTCTTTGCAAGTTCTATTGCTTCATATGCTTTTTCAACGACTTCTTTCGAAACTGCCATCTTAATACCTCCAACTCCCACAATATTAATGTATTTATGCATTAAAGAGGACTAGAATTTTTCCTCTCTCATCCACCGCTCGACAAAAGCCGAACAATGGAATCATTAATCATCGGTAAACAATAGAAAAAGCAGTTTGTTTATAAAAGTTTTGGTCGAGAAACGATACTGTCCAATTCCCGAATGTTTACTATCTGCAGTTAAATATTGTCTGTTTTATCTATAGAAACTTCTATTTTTCTTTCTTCTTATGCGCCAATCGCTTCTGTTCTTCTGATTTTTCTAAGAAGTTATCGCTCGAAACAACCCTTTTCCCAAGTTTTTGCTCAATATTCTTTCGCGTCGAACCAGCAACATCGCCACCATCTTTAGCGTCTTCTTTAAGTTTTGGGAACTCTTTGGAATCACGTTCTCTCGTGAATCTAGTTGTTGTTGCTTCTCCAAGCAGGGTAAGAATTAACTCTATATCATCCATGTAATCTCTAAGATTTTCTTTTTGCAGCCCTTTGAATCTCTTGTATTCACCAGGAGTCATACCAAATGTTGCTTTTGATATGCTAAGAAATTCCTTGAATTTCTGGCACGCCAAAAACTCCGTTTTTGAGCGTTTCTGACGTAAGAATTGCATATTCTCTTTCTGTTTGCAAACCTCTTTTATCCCATTCATCAGTAAGCTCATCTCTTATAGCAATTCCTCTAACTCTTTTCTCTATCCATTCTTCAGAATAACCTTTGGACTTAAAAAGTTCCTTCATGCGTTTTTGAGCCAATTCAGGATTTTCAATCTCCTTTACCCTGTCATAACCTACTCTAGCTAACCATAATTTAAATGGCTCGGCTTTGAGAGAAGGGATAGATTGGATTATTCTGAATGCTCCTTCTGTATTGACGCAGTTTGTTTCCCTTTTCTTACCATCTGGAGCAATAAGTTCAAGAGGGGTACAAACTGTACCCCAGTTCGCATTCAAAACAGGATCGCGGCTTCTCATTTTCTTGACATACTGTTTAGGATCAGCGCTATTCGTAAGAACTGAGATTATATCAAAAACAGAGAACCACCACTCACTATTATGCCATACTCTCCTAATATTCTTCCCTTGGAAGACCACAATAGCTTTATTTGTGTCCATTTTAATTAACCTTAAATCAGATAATATTCTTAAGTTTTTATATACTTCTTTTAATCTCAATACACCCTAAAAGTTATTCAATTTATAAAACGTTTAGATTCTTTTAATCTTTCCTAGACAGAAAAACATATCTAATTATATGGCTTTTATTTAATGTTCCTACTTACCAATCAAAGTCTTGACAGTTTCATAGCAATTTTTAATTGTATTGGCAGGGTCAATCATAAATGAATGCATCCCTTTAATATACTGAGGGATATGTTCAGGCTGAAGTTGTATCATTATCGGAGGAAGTCTGCTGAAGCATGCCTCAACATATTGACTTGGTTTTTCTATTTTGTCGACTATCGCGCATTCAGCTGAAGAATATGTTCCGACAGAAATAGTTCCGTCTGCAGAAAGTCTGTCTAAAGCCTGTCCGATAATGTCTCTATCAGACTTTACACCAAATAGAATTATCCTGTACATCGCGTCAAATCCAGAACTAATCGGGTTTTCTCTTGCAAGATATCCGCATATAGCGTCATCAACAGTCTTTGTAGGAATAAATGTTGTTTTCGGAAAGTTATGTGTGCTATACAATCTTTTTTCTTCTGGCATCCTTGGTTTTATCTTAACTTTTTTTGGAAAACCCAAAAAGTTTCTTTGTGTTAGAAAAAAACCTATATCTCCGTTTGGCCCGTCTGATTCAGTTATTTGCTCTAATGTTTGCTCAGTCATAAAGGCCCGAGATTCTTAGTAAGATAAAAGCTTTTTGTTTTAAATTAATCAAATTATAACAAAATATTTAAACCACTTCTTAAAACTGATATAGCTTTGGGGGTTAAACTGACATTTGCAGGGGTTAACTCATATATAGTCTGATTTTAATAAAAAATAATAAAAGAATAAAAAAGAAAATAGAGGTTACTAAAATGGCGAAAAACAAAAAATCCGGTAAAAAACTTGTTTATTTCTTTGGCGAAGGCGACGCTAAAATGAAGGATCTCCTTGGTGGAAAAGGAGCAAACCTAAATGAGATGACTAATTTGGGAATTCCTGTCCCTCCTGGTTTTACTATCACAACTGAATGCTGCAATCTTTATTATGATCTTGACAGAAAATGGCCCGAGGAGCTTCAGACGCAGATGGATGCCAATATTGCTAAGCTTGAGAAAGCGACTGGTAAGTGTTTTGGCGACAAAAATAACACATTGCTTGTTTCTGTTAGGTCTGGCGCAAAGTTTTCTATGCCTGGTATGATGGATACAATCCTCAATCTTGGTCTATCGCTAGAATCTGTAGAGACAATATCAAATATCACAAAAAATCCAAGATTCGCTTGGGATTCTTACAGACGATTCATCCAGATGTTTGGTAGCGTTGTTATGGGCATAGGACATGACCATTTTGAGGAGATTCTTGATAGTGTTAAGCACAAAAGAAAAGTCAAGCTTGACACAGACCTAGATCATAATGACTTGAAGGAAGTCGCATTAAAATACAGAGAGATGATTAAGGAAGTCACAAAGAAGGACTTTCCAAATGATCCTAAGACGCAATTGAGGATGTCTATCGACGCTGTTTTCAATTCCTGGAATAATGAAAGAGCTATAACTTACAGAAGGCTTAATGATATCCCAGGAGATCTTGGAACTGCTGTAAATATCCAGGCAATGGTCTTTGGAAATATGGGTGATGACAGCGGAACAGGCGTTGCGTTCACAAGAAACCCATCAACTGGCGAAAACTTATTCTATGGAGAATATCTTATGAATGCTCAGGGCGAAGATGTAGTTGCAGGAATAAGGACGCCGCAGAAAATCGATAACCTTGCTAAAGTCGACAAGAAATCATATAACCAGCTTGTCGAGATAAGAAAAAAGCTTGAGAAGCATTACAAGGATATGCAGGATATTGAATTTACGATTGAAAAAGGAAAACTTTACATGTTGCAGACGAGAAATGGAAAAAGAACTGCTGCAGCTGCTATCAGGATTGCTGTAAACATGGTAAGCGAAGGCTTAATCAAGAAAGATGAAGCGCTATTAAGAGTTGACCCTAATTCCTTAAATCAGCTTTTGCACAAAAGAATTGATACAAAGGAAAAACTAAAGATTTTAGGAAAAGGCCTTCCAGCATCTCCTGGAGCAGCTGTCGGCGAGATTGTTTTCACAGCTGAACGGGCTCATGATTGGGCAGAGGAAGGGAAAAATGTCATTCTTGTAAGGACAGAAACAAGCCCTGAAGATATTGAAGGCATGCATGCAGCTAAAGGAATTTTAACATCAAGAGGAGGCATGACTTCTCACGCAGCTGTTGTCGCAAGAGGCATGGGAAAATGCTGTGTTGCAGGATGTGAAGCGGCTAAAGTCAATGAAAAAGAAAAAACCCTTATCTTCGGAGACAGGACTTTCAAGGAAGGAAACATAATAACATTAAATGGAAGCACCGGAGAAGTAATTGAAGGAGCTGCAAAGCTTATTGATCCTGAAATGACAGGAGAATTCAGCATATTGATGAAGTGGGCTGATGATACCAGAACCCTTAATGTCAGAACAAATGCTGATACGCCTCATGATGCAAAAGTTGCAAGAGGTTTTGGCGCAGAGGGCATAGGGCTTTGCAGAACAGAGCATATGTTCTTTGAAGGCGAAAGAATAAAAGCAGTTAGAGAGATGATTCTTTCTGAAACATTAGACGGAAGAAAAAAGGCTCTTGCAAAACTGATGCCAATGCAGAAAGGGGATTTCTCTGGATTATTTAAGGAAATGAAAGATCTTCCAGTAACAATAAGATTGCTAGATCCGCCACTCCACGAATTTTTGCCTCAGGATCCAAAAGACATCAAGGATTTGGCAAAAGAAATGAATGTTTCTGAGAAAGTACTGAAAGACAAAATTGACTCTTTGCATGAATTCAACCCAATGCTTGGCCACAGAGGATGCAGACTTGGTATTGTCTATCCTGAAATAACAGAGATGCAGGCTCAGGCGATTTTTGAAGCAGCATGCGAGCTTAAGAAAAAAGGCCAGGACATTGTTCCGGAAGTCATGATTCCTCTTGTTGGAGACATAAAGGAATTCAGAAACCAAAAAGATATCATTGTGAAAGTTGCAGAAGAGACAATTGCAAAATACAAAGTCCAGCTGAAATACATGGTTGGAACAATGATTGAGGTTCCTCGAGGAGCTTTGATGGCAGGAGAAATCGCAAAAGAAGCGGAATTCTTCAGCTTTGGAACAAACGACCTTACGCAGATGACTCTTGGAATATCAAGAGACGACGCAGGCAAATTCATTCCAAAATATATAGAGCTTGGAATCTATGAAAAAGATCCTTTCGCAGTTTTGGACCAAACAGGCGTCGGACAGCTTGTTCAGATGGCTGCCAAGAGAGGCAGAGAAGCAAGAAAGAACCTCAAACTGGGAATCTGCGGCGAACACGGCGGAGACCCAAGCAGCGTTGAGTTCTGCCATAGAGCAGGCCTTAATTACGTAAGCTGTTCTCCATTTAGGGTTCCTATCGCAAGACTGGCAGCAGCTCATGCAAAAATAAAGGAAACTGTGAAATCGACTTATGCGAATAAGTGAAGATTTGATTTCTTTTTTTATTTTATTTTTTTATATTTTTTATTTTAAGTTTTTTAATAAAGCACCTAACAAATCGCAATACTTTCTCTCTGCGCGATGTTTATCCTGCAGATTATTTCGACCTTCTTTTTTTCGAGTTCGTTTCTGTATGTTACGGGAATAATTTCTAGTTTGCTCAATGTACCTTGTTTCATTGTGTTTAATGTGGTTTGTTCGTCAGGTTTTAATGTAAGTAATATCTCGCGATTCTCAGGATTTCCATAAAGGTCATATGTGCGTAATAACAATTTGTTTACATCGCGCTTGTTGTTGTTTGTCAAGTTAAGTTTTACAACAGACAAATCCTGGCATATTGAGTCTATGCTTACAGAAACAGATAAACATTCTTCTGTATCATAAGCGACTTGAACTAGTTTGTCAGACGACGATATTGTAAATCCTCTAATCCAAAGAAATGCAAATGTGCTTAGAGCAACGCCTAATGCCAAAAATAAAACCCAAGATATCGCTTCCATTCCTTTCTTGTTTACACAAAATTTTGCGATTATGCTTTTGTTTGCGCATTTATTTGTTCTTTTCATTTTGCCTCTTTTTTATTTTGCATTAATTCAATCATGACATTTTCTCTCATGACTATTTATCAATTCACAACAATCTCTGTCCCTCTCCTCATAACAGAATGTACATTTGCGCCTGTTTCAATTTCAAAATCATATGTGTAATTTGCAATTGTGAGACCTATCGAACTTGTCCTGTCAATCATAGTTATCTGGCCATTTGAAATTGTTGTTATTGAATTACCTTGAACAGCTGTTATCTGTTCGCCATAATGGTTTCCGACATAGGTTTTGTTCTCATATGATAGCAGATAAACAATGTCAAGCTTTGTGTTTTTTGTTCTGGCATAAGTCATGAAATCCTGGACAAAACTTTCAAATCTGCTTGTGACATTCACAGTCTGGCTTTTTTCAAATATTGCTGTGTTTATGACTTTCGGCGCTTCCTGTGAAAATTCTTTCTTGAAATCCAGCAA
>JAUYGA010000210.1 GCA_030690755.1 Nanobdellota archaeon | reverse complement strand
TTTTAACACTCAATCCTCCCAGGCCAAAACGCTCTCATAATACTTTATCTGTTTTATGTCTGTGATTGCAATCTTATGAATCGCAAACAGGCCGTTTTCGCTTTTAGAACTAGTTTAAAATTAATAGGAAGCAGCATTTTTAAATGAACTGCATTTTCTTCATCTTATGTTTCGATGTAAAAACTGCGGAAAGATAATCTCGGGAAACGAAGAATCAGCCAAGTCTATTGTTTATCATGATGATATTTGCGAGGATTGCATTAAGGTTACTAAGACTCAGACTGATGAAAGTGGTGATAAAGAGGATGATGCTAAAAAGAGCGATGAAGACAGCGGCGAAGATGACGATGATGATGAAGACAATGAGATGGATGATGAAGAAAGCGGTGATGATGCTGATGGTGGGGATGGCGACGACGGGGATGATGACAGTGATGGCGATGATGACGGGGACGATGATGGGGACGATGATGGGGATGGCGATGAATAATCAAGCAGTTCTCATGTTTTTTCTTTAGAAGTGAATAAGAGCCTCCAAAGCGCGAGTCTTCAGCGACGTAAAGCCGTTTGTTAAAATTGAACTGTTTCTTATTATATTTTGCTCACTCTAAACATATTTATAATAAATCTCAAAAAATTTGCGATAGGTCTCTTTTGTTTTTTCTAGCGAGAATCTTATCAAAGGAATATATTGCCGGCCATCTGCTGCTCGTAATGCTTTGATGTATTTGTCTCTTTGTGTTCTTCTTATGATAATCGGATAATATCCATTTTTTATAAGGATGTAATTAAGCAGCATTCTTCCAACTCTGCCATTTCCATCAGCAAAAGGATGTATCATCTCAAACTTATGATGAAACTTAAAAGCAAGCTCCAATGGGTGCATCTTTCTTCTGCTGAGGTCATACCACTCAAGCAGTTTTTTCATCTCACTAGGAACCTTGTCAGGAGGTGTCAAATCAAGCGTTCTTCCAAGTATCATGTTTGGGATTTTTTTATAGCCGATACGCTCGTCGATGTTCTTCACCAGTCTTTTATGAAGATCGATGATGAATTGTTCAGTAATCTCTTTATTTGCATTAAACAGTTTAGAGAAGACAAAATAAGAATTCTTTGCATCATAAACTTCCCTTAAATCTGCCGATGCGCTTATTCTATTTTCAAAGACTATCTCTGAAAAGTTCTTTAAAGTGAGAGAATTTCCCTCCAAAGCGTTGGATTCAAACACAAAATTTGATATGAACCTTTTTTTTACGTCTGCCCAGTCTTTTTTATTCAATGAGCTCTTGATCTCTCTGTATTTCAGGTTCATTTCCTCTATTTTTTTAATTTCTTCCAAAGACAAAGGATATGCGAATGGAGAGTACTTTTTCTCAACCTGCTCAACGATAAATGAAACTGCCCCTTGGTCGGCTTCCAATGTGAATTTTTTTACTTCTTCATTTATTTTTGCCTTGCTAAAATTCGATTTTTTGCCAAGATATTTAGATATTTTGAATACCTTTTTCCCTATCCTTACAGACTTGCCTAGATAAAGATAGACTGCGCCTTTTGTTTCTCTCTCCTGAAGGAATACCATAACAGGTAATTGTACCTACGTATATTTAAATGTTTTGATTTGCGTAGGTGTAAAATCTTCGCTTTTAGAAATAAAAGCCTCTGAAGCGCGAGTCTTCAGCGACGTAAAGCCGTTTGTTAAAATTGAACTGTTTCTTATTATAATAAACATAAAAGTTGAGCAAGTATTTAATTATTTTTTATTTTTCAGTTGGTTTTTGAACTTATTTATTCAAGGAGAATTATATTCTAGTTCTTAATATACCTTGTGCACAAATTTTTGGAAGAATTAGCTGTTTTCCGTAAGATTTCCGGAGGTCTAAAAGAGGTTTTAGAATTATTCCAATTTGCCCGATAAGTTTTCTAATTTACCAGCATGATTGTTGACAAATACATACTCAAAATTTTTCAGGTCATCATATAAAACAGCATCAATCCTGAAAGATATCGGCAGACTGGTCATACCTCTTTCATCAGCGCTCAAGGTACAGCCTAGTCCAGTGTCTGCGTCATACAAGGCCGGATAGTTGAAGCTTTTATTCTCAAGACCGAAGTGTTTTGTTACTGCATATGCTGTCTGCTTAACTTGCTGAAAAACGAACGAAATCCTTCTGAGCTTTACAAAAGCTTAACTAATGAAATATTGATGTTTTAAGGGCTATAAGCCATTTTTTCATAAATTTGCGCCTAAAAACGAAAAGCGAAACATTTATATACTATAATGCTTTACATTACTATAATTATATCACTGGTGAAATCATGAACACAGAACTCGACAAGGTTAAATCCACAATAACCATCTCATTAGGACTCAAGAATCGCTTAAGAGAAGCTAAAGGCAGCGCAAGCTATGAAGCATTCATTGCTCAATTGATACGCACAAGAAACGAGTTAACGCATAAAGACAATTACATCGAATTACAAAAATTCCAGCGAAAAGAAAAAGTCTATTCCTTTGGCGATTTTAAGGTACTATTTTCATATAATAAATACAATCAATCTCAAAACTTTATCTTTGATATTCAAATAAGCAAGATTAGAGAAGAAGGACGAAACATTCTTACTATTAGTTTTGGTAATGAGCAATTGCAATCAGAATATAAACTATATTTTGAATTACTTACGTTAGCAATTCAAAACGAGATTGAGCCATTATTTAAACACAATGGCAGGTTTGAAGATTATGGTTTATGGCAAAAAGAATTTGGATTATTAGGTCTGCCGGAAAAAGCATTTGAGAATGATGTGATGGAAAAACTAAACGATTACAAAAACGGGGTGCATTATAAATGATGGACATATCAACTCTGGAACAATACTTCCCGCAAGTCAATAAGCCGCTGATATTCAACAAATATACTTTTACAATACTCTTCCAGCAGAATGAAAATACATTTCTAATAAACCTCAAGATTAAACAGCAAGATACTAAAAAAGAACACTTGATTAAATTCCGATTTGGCATAGGCAAAGATAAACCACAAAAAGATGCATCGCACAAGACTGACGAGCCGCATTTTGAAATCGACATCTACAAAAGGGAAAAGGAGTCATTTTCAGCAACAATTTATTTCACATTTCGCGATTCTGAAGATGAAAAAATGCTTGAGTACGCAAAAGGAACCATAGTCCTCATAGACAAGATCATTAAACAATTTATCAAGCATGAAAAATTAGATGCAACAATTATGGGAAAAATCATATATGATGAGGCCGTAATGGAGGAGCTATCACAATTCGAACCAACATTAATAAACGCATTATATGACTGCTATAAAAACAGCGATTTAATTGTCAGAGAAGGAAACAAGCGTATCGTTGTCAAAACACCTCACAATTTCAGAAAATATCTTGGAATAGATGCAGGTATAAACGACTTAAATCCATTATTTTTACCATTGCTGAAAAAAATAGAAAAGAAAGAATGAAGGGGATTTTATTCAGAAATTCTCCTAAGACCTTGCTTTAGCTTCTGTTTTAACTGAGGGATACAGGCGTAGCCCTTTTAAGGGCTAATAAAAATCGAAAGATTTTTCTTTGAATATTTCTTAAGAATTTTTACACAACGAATTTGGTGTTAGTACGAGCTCATACACGTTTTTCGTTGTAGAAAAACGCATATGAGGTGTTGCAAATGGGTAGTGTGAACTCTTAAATAAAAAGGTTTCCACATTCTGTGGGACAAAATTGCTATCATGTAGTGTTAGTAACAAAGAAGCGTGGCAAAATTTTTCAGTGGGAAGCAACAAAAGATATTGCTGAAAAATCGTTTGAATGGATTTGTGCGCGGCACAAAATTGACCTATTTACAAAAGAGGTCATGCCCGACCACGTGCATTTGTTTGTTTCTTGCCCACCCACAATGAGCATAAGAAAACTTTTTCAGATTCTTAAGGGGGGAAGTTCGTATTATATTCGAATGCATTATCCTTCCTTGAAGAAATATGCTCATATTTGGAACAGGGGAACGATGTATAGAACGGTGGGTAGTGTAAGTGCAGAGACAGTAAAACATTACATAGAGAAATCGAATAGCTGGTCGAAAACGAGACAAACGAAACTTTAATGAGAGAATCGGCGATAAAGACCCCCCTGCTTAGAGCTGGGGGATAGCCGATTCTCCGTAGTTAAATTTATTATGGTCAAAAATGGCGTCGGGCTTTACTTTTAGAAATAAAAGCCTCTGAAGGGCCAGCTTGTAGAAACCTCAAGCCTACAATTGAAAGTAGACTGTTTCTAATTATAAAAAACATAAAAGTGGAGCAAGTATTTAATTATTTTGATTTCTCGTCGGAAAGTTTCCGGATTTATCGGAAGAACCACAGCATGATTGGAATCGCCTCTTTTTTCTGATCTATCTCTCTAGCAGCTTCCAGAAATTCTTTATAATCCCGATAGAACAACATTTTGTAAAGGACATGCTCTTTTTCTTTCAGCTGCGGAAAGTCATCAAAGAGCCTTTTCTTTAAGCGTATAGTCATCCAAGCATGAGCGCTATCGCTATAGCTAAGGTTCCCATTTATTTCAAGCTTCTGCAAAACAGGTTTGAGAAAATGCATACTGACCTCAAATAAGTACCTTGTGCATTTTTTTGCCTTTACTCAATCAGATTTGTCAGATACACCAAATCTTTATTCAACCCCTCGGTCAGTTGCTTTGCCCCAGTTGCCAAAACATCCATGTCACCGCTTGAAGCAGCCCTGACAAATGCAGAAGACAAATCTTTCTCATATTGGGCCAGCCTGCACCTATAAGGATTGACAAGCCGATTTAACAACTCAATTCTTTCTATCTCATATAATTCATCCATTTTACTCATCTCCGTTCCTGTTTCTTATCACCTCCAAAATGCTTACATACGCTTGCCCGGGATTTTGAGTATATTAAGTCTCATAAAGCGAACGATAGCATTCGATAGCATTTTCATGATTTCGACAGCAATTTTTCGAAAGGTTTATATACTAAATACCACTACTAACAAGTAATAACTATATTGGGTGAAATTATTAGAGAATCTACACTAAACAACTTGGCATTAGAATGCCTAATCAGTCCACAACTTGATAGTTCACTCCTTAAACAAAGTGTTACTGGAAAGGCCAAACATAAATCAATAGAAGACTTCGAGATTGAAAACGACAAGTTAGTAATATATTACAGAAACGGCAAAACTTCTTATTGTAGTAAAATAAATCTAAGCGAGGACAGCAGAAACGACGTAGACCGGATAAGGATAAGAACATCTCCTGATAAAGTTTACAAAACAATTCTCAAATCATATAAAGACCCGCAAAACAGCAGAAATGAAGAATTCTGGCTTAAATTCTTTAAAGGCAAATTCGGCACACCCCGACTTATTGACTCAAAAAAGATTGGAAACATAACAGTAAAACAAATTGAGGATAAAGGCGGAAGCTTCAAGGAATTTTTGACAAGCAGGTCTGGCAGCGACCCATATCATAAAAATATAGCCATAGAAGCATACATACAAGAAAACTTTGAAGAAGCAATCTATCTTTACCAACAAATGTTCAAATACATGCAAAAAAACAGACGTTACATAGAAAAAAATGCGCCGATTAAAAAAACAATTGACTCCGAATACTGCATGCAGAAATTCAATCCTTTTGTCACAGACCTAATAACCCTGGGACATGAAGATATAGCACAGCAGCTTAACAATAAAAAAAGCTATATTGCAGATATTATAAGCGCGCATTCACACTACTGGATTCACGGCGATTATGCTCCAAGAAATATAACCCATTCCTATAAAAATGCAGATATGGCTGTGATTGATTTTGAAACAGTTGCAAAAGGACACCCTGTACAAGACATGACAAGCCTGCTGTACAGCTTCGAAAATGGTCTTCAGAATAACACACATAAAGATTTAATGCGCACAATATTCAGAACTCTTTGCAATGTAGGAATTGAAGTTGACACAACACGCAAACTATGGCAGCCATGCAGAGCTTTATGGAATGTCAGACAAGCAAAAGGGATTTCTTCTGCAATAATAAACGGAACATCAAATGATTTGAATGGTATTTGCCAGCGCAGTGAATTTAGATGGTATGTTGACGAACTCAGCAAAGCGCTCAAATCAATAAAACAAGAAGATATTGACAATTTCTATTCAACAAATAATAAAATGGCAGTAGGTATGTGAAATGAAACGCAAAATCATAAATCAAGGAAACGTGATGTAAAATGGATGAAAAGCAATTATGTAACCATTTATGTGATAGAATCCTTGTAGTTTTGGGGTATCACAGCGATGAATTAGAATGGGGAAAAATTGTCGAGAAACAATTTAAAGAAAGAGGATTGGAGAAAGACAGAAATATTTCTTTTTACACTATTGAAGATAGTCCAGTGCCCACTGGTCTTGAAAGTTCTTATTCTGAACGAAAAATCAACGAGGAGATTGAGAAACTGGGGGATGTTGGCTTATTGGTGGATATGCATTGCCATCCTTTTTTGGGCATTAGCGAAGAGTATGCTACTTATGATCACTAACCGCACTTCTATGTAAAAAATGATGAGTTGATAGAACATTTTAAGGCAGTATTCCCAAATACAATCGCATGCAACGAAGAGCCTAAAAAAGAAAACACAGCATATGCTATATTCGACCCTGATTTTTTTGGACCTTCTTCCATGACAACTGCGGAAGTTTATGAAAAAGGAGCGTCTAAAACTGTTGAAAATCTGGATAAATTGTGTATGGTTTTCGAGCGCAAAGGAATTGAAGAAATCAAATCCAAGTATCCAGAAGTAATCCCTACCAAAAAGTTGGGTACCATATCCAAAACAAAAGGAAAAAATTGCACGGGATACATTAAAGATAACACTTTTGTTTTGGGAAGCAATGTCGATGAGACTGCATTTCTAATGCTATTAGATGATTATCTTAAAAACCGCGAGGATAAAAAATGAAACGCAAAATAATCAAACAAGGAAACGGCTCGTATATATTCACACTCCCAATTGACTGGATTAGAGAAAACAACCTTCAGGCAGGGGATGAGATTGTAGCATCCCAAAGGGATAAGGCATTAGTGTTAAGGCACGACGGCGGAAAAACCGACAAGGTTGTTGAGATAAAAATCAACACACCTAACTTGAATTTAATCAAGCACAGAATATTAAGCTCATATCTCTCAGGAGCAGCAGAAGTCAATCTGCATCTTAATTTCAATACATTAAAAGACAGAAACAACAAACAAGTCGACATTAACCAATTTGTAAGGGAGTATGCCAATTCGCTTCATTCATTTTCTGTTGTCGAGCAGAAAGACAATCATTTCAAAATTATTGAGGTTTCAGCAAGCTCAAACAATGGCTTTGACTCAATGCTCCAGCAAGCATTCAACAGCCTGCTCTTAATGGGCGAGCAAAGCTTGGAAGCCTTAAAAGAGGGCAATAAAAAGGAAATTGAGGATTTGGATTTTAAACGCAGGGATGTGAAAAGGTTCACAGACTATTGCATAAGACTGCTGAATAAGATGGAGTACAAAGAGCACAAAAAAACAGCCAGCATCTACCTGATTGTAAAATGCATAGAAAAGATTGCCGAAACATACAAGCATATTGCAATACATTTTAAGAACAACAATGACAAAAATATCATTCAATTGCATGAGGATATTAATTCCATGATAAGGCTGAATATTGCTGTTTATAACAAGTTTGATGAAAAGAAGGTGGAAGAGTACTTTGGGATAAGGGACAGGATTTATGTGAATATCTATAAGGCTGGAAGCAGAAAAACAGACAGCGGATTACTGGAAAACATAGAGCAGTTAAGACGGCTATCAACGAGTTTGATGAATGAACTAATGGTTGTACAATAAGAAGATACGCACTAATAGAAAAAGGCAAAGACCCAACAGCCATCGCAAGACTAATAAACCTAATCACAATGCTAAACGAACTCTACGGACCATACTTTGGGACAGTCGTTGGATGAAACGCTCAGGTTGGTGTTTTATATCCCTCAATTAATAGGTTAGTAAGTTCATAATCCTGATATTTCTTAGGCAATTCAGCTGCGCTTTCTATTTTCTCAAATTGTACTTGGTCGTTAATTTTTAACATCTGTTGCCTCAAATAGTTTGTCCATAAGAAGCCTAAGTCTAGCTCATATTTTACTAATGCTTTCCCATTAGAGCATTTAGTTAATTCCTTGGCAAAGTATTTCTGAATGTGCCAGCTTTCTTTTGTAACTCTCCTGAAATCGCGATAATCATTTATCTTGAAATAAGGATGGCTTCCGCATGTTTTCGCAGACATTATTTGCTTATTGCTTTCTAATATGCAATATTCTCTTTCATTATGTCTCGGGAAAAAGACATCTCCTCCAACAGGAGTCATATTCGCTGTCGGCGGCAGCACATATCCATTTTTGCCTAAAATGCCAACTTCTTCTTTAGAACGGTTCAGATAAATATTGACTGAAAATGCGCAGAACTCCAAGTATTTTGGTTCTTCTAATGTACTAACACCAAACACTATGGATTGTCTTGAATAATTGCCTATGATCTCATAATCAACTACAACACCATAAGAATTTGGTTTGCGCAGCCTGGTTTTGCCTATAATGTTTATTTCTTTGATTAAAGATTCAATGTTTCCCTCAGCCATATTCATCACTCCTTTTGAAACGATTTAACCATTTGTGTTAATGCAATATCTATAGCAGCATTCTTAATATACCTTGTGCACAAATTTTCGGAAGAATTAGCTGTTTTCCGTAAGATTTCCGGAGGTTTAAAAGAGGTTTTAGAATTATTCCAATTTGCCCGATAAGTTTTCTAATTTACCGGCATGATTGTTGACAAATACGTACTCAAAATTTTTTAGGTCATCATACAAAACAGCATCAATCCTGAAAGATATCGGCAGACTGATTGTCCCTCTTTCATCAGCGCTCAAGATATAGCCCAATCCCGTGTCTGCATCATCATAGCTCATATTAAAAGAAAATAATGCTTTATGAACTCCAGTTTTAGGGTTAATTGCAATAAGCTGCGGCTGTGTGATAAGATAGTCATTGCTGGATTTTAAAGGAGTTGTGGTAAATAATACTCTGCCCCAATAATCCACCACTAAAGAATTTGGATAACCTATATCTTTTGCTAAAACAGACACTTCATTAGATTCTGAAATTTTATAAATGACATTCTGAAACATGTCAGAAACATAAAACTTAGAGGGGTCATTTATTTGCTTGCCTTCTTTAGAATTTTCAACTATTGTGATT
>JAUYGA010000196.1 GCA_030690755.1 Nanobdellota archaeon | reverse complement strand
ACTGCGCCTACAGATTTGTAGCCGAACTTACCTTCTGTTCCTTTTCCCCATTTGTCGACGAGTTTTGCCATGACTTCATAAACGCGCTCTTTGTTTTTTGAATCTGCCTTTACAGATTGCACAAAAAGGTCCTGCAATTCTCCTGAACTTTTATTTGATGTTTTTACTAAGACAAATATCCCTTTTCCATGCTTTTTGCATTGTTCGACAAAAGGCATGACGCCATCTGAGCCAAGGTATGGATTGACGGTTACGCAATCGCAATCATTTCCCATCACTTGGCTGTCAAAAAGATTCACATCACCTAAAATAGCTCTTGCATATGCTTCTGAAGTTGTCCCAATATCGCCGCGTTTTGCATCATCTATGACTAACAACCCTTTCTTTTTTGCATATTTCACAGTCGCATCAAAAGCTCTCATGCCGAACTGGCCATACTGTTCATAAAAAGCGCTCTGCGGTTTTACAGCTGGAACAATATCATGGACAGAATCGATCATTATTTTGTTGAATTCAAAAAAGCATGCGCCTGCAGCTTCAAAATTCTTGCCATATTTTCTAGTCATATCAGTTTTTATGAATGAAGGAATCTGTTCAAGCCTAGGATCTAGGCCTACGACTGTCGGATTCTGCTTTTTTTCAATTTCTTTAATAAGTCTGTCTGCGAAATTTGTCTGATTCATTTGTTCACCTTCATAAAATTTATTTTTTATCTCGCGATTATCATCTATTGTTTATCTTCAATTTATCTTTTTCTTTCTGCGACGTGCAAGAAAGTTTTTTTGAATTTTAAGTCATACTTTCCTGCAATTTCCTCAAGCTCTGGAAATTTTTTATTCTCGTCAGAGAAATGGTTTATGTGCAGATATAGATTGCCTTTTTTCTCAAAGTGAAAGATAGTGCCGGCAAGCTCAACCATGACAATAGGAAGTTCATTTGCCAGCAGATATTTTGCATCTGCATCAGATCTTCCGCCATCTGACCTGAACTGGTTGACCTGCAAAGCATGTCCGATATTGCTTAATTCCCTCTCCAAATCATGAAAATCATCTCTGATATCATCAATCGTTAGAGACCCATATTGTTTTACATATATTATGCAGCGCGGCATTTTGTTTCCCCTGTCTATCCCTCTGCTTATTTTGAGTTTAAGAAAATCCAGTCATGGCGCCGACTTTCTCGTCTGGACGGCAACATGGCGCACGGCGAGGCAGGGGATGCTCCAGGCAATTGTGAGCGAGTTCGCAACGAGCTCACTCGCAAGTCACTGGATGCCGAGCAGGGCAAAATCCGTAGATTTTGACCGTCGTGCCGCCATCGTTGTTGCCGTCATAATCGAAATAGTATTAATTATTATGACTAGCTGGATTTTCGAAAAATATTATTTATTAAATTGATTTTTGACTTTATGATGCTATGCTCATACAATCATCTTTATTCTTTTACGCAAATCCCATCTTGTCGCCCCAGTTTTCTGGGTCTTTTTGCCAGTCAAGGATTGTTTTTCTATCGCTTTCTTTTACATATTTCTGTTTTATTGCAATCTCAACAAGCCTGTTTAAGTTTGTCAATGAATAATGCATGACCTGCGCTCCTGAAAAATTGTCTTTTGATTTTTTCAACCCATAATCAAATATCGCAATGCAATTCTCGACCTTATGACCTGCTTCTCTCAGTATCTTGACTGTTGTTATCGAGCTTGAGCCGGTGCTTATCAAGTCCTCTACAACCAAAACAGAGCTTCCTTTCTTGATGTAACCTTCAATCTGCTTTCCTTTTCCATGCTCTTTTTTCTCAGACCTGACATAGATTGCCGGAAGATTCAACTTTTCTGCAAGAAGCGTTGCCCATGGAATTCCAGCTGTTGCTGTTCCTGCTACGACATCTGCTTGGATATTATGCTCTTTCATGAGAAACAGCAGGCAATTGACAATCTCGCGTCTTGCTTGAGGTATTCCTATGAGCAATCGATTGTCTGTATAAATCGGGCTCCTTATGCCTGACACATATTTGAAAGGCTTTTTCGGATTCAATGCTACTGCTTTATTTTTCAGCAAAAGTTTTGCTGTCTCTTCTTCAATGGTTAAACTCAATTTCACCACCTCTATGGTTTTTGTTTTTTGATATCAGTTTATCGCAAATCACATTCTCTCCGTCAAATACAACATTTCCGCGGACAATTGTAGTTATTGGCCATCCTTTAAGGGAAAGTCCGTCAAACGGAGACCATT
This sequence comes from Nanobdellota archaeon, assembly GCA_030690755.1. Taxonomy (GTDB): domain Archaea; phylum Nanobdellota; class Nanobdellia; order Woesearchaeales; family JAUYGA01; genus JAUYGA01. Next base: position 3,205 of record JAUYGA010000196.1, on the reverse strand, counting down.
TGCACTTTGTGAATAGCTCTTCATTCTTTACCTTTTTGGTTTTTTTCAGGTCAACTATGACGAGATCAGCATCATGTCCTACAGACATCGAACCTTTGTTCTTTATCCCAAATATCTTTGCAGGATTAGTTGATGTCAGATTTACCGTTTGAGTCAATGTCAGATTGCATTTATTAACCTGATCGAGCAAAAGAGGAAGCATTGTCTCGATTCCAGGAACTCCCCCTGGCGCTTTATCGAAATCAACTGATTTTTCTTCAATTGTATGAGGCGCATGGTCTGTCCCTATCGTATCGACAAATCCCTTGTATATCCCATTCCATAATGCCATTCTATCCTTTTGCGTTTTTAAGCTCGGAAACATCTTGCCGATTGCTTTGAGATTTTTTCTGTCCTTCACAAATCTTTCAGTCAAAAATAAATGATGAGGAGTAACTTCAACAGTATACTTTGATGCTTTCTTTGTTTTCTTTATGAAATCCATTTCAGACGCAAGAGAGATGTGCAAAAGATGCAGTTTCCTGTTTGCGCAGTTGCTCATCTCGACAGCTTTCTCTATTTTCTTTCCTTCGGCATGGACTGTTATCATCTTGGAAGCTGAAAATATTTTCTTAAGGAGAACATCATCCTCAATAAGCATTTTTCCTGTCGATATATTCATGAAAACTTTTGTTGACGCAATCCTGTTATGTTCATTCTGCCAGACTTTTTTTATCTCAGAAAGATTGTCTGTCGAGCTTCCAAAATGAAAACCATAATCAACAATGCTTTTTTTAGCAAGCATCCGTTTTTCATGCAGTTCTTTTACAGTCAATGTCGGCGGCTTAGTGTTTGGCATCTCGATAAATGTCGTGACACCGCCTGCAGCTGCAGCTTTAGAGCCGCTCAGGAAATCCTCCTTATGGACCATGCCAGGCTCTCTGAAATGAACATGCGCATCAATCAGTCCAGGAAGAACATAGTTGTTTTTTGCGTCAATTACCTTGTCTGCATTTACGCTTTTCTTGTCGCTTGGTCTCAGAAATTTCTTTATCTTTCCGTTTGCGACATAGATGTGTCTAGTTACAGGAGTTCCGTTTTCCAAGAGTCTTGCGTTTTTTATTAATAACATTTTGATATTTATCTTTGATATTTATCTTATCGGATTTATATTTTATTTAACTTAAATTTTTTGCGCATTGATTTATTGCATGATTGGTTTATCCTATTTTTCGTCAGCTATGCATGATTTTATTAAGCTTTCAAGATCGTACAGGTCAAAAGGTTTGACCAAAACATGCAAAACATGAGTTGCATTTACTCCTTCTCTTTTTCCTCTGGATGTGATGATAGATGGAATGCCCCTCTCATTTGCAGCTGTAAAAATGTCATCAGCATCCCCGTCTTCAAGATGATAATCGCTTATTATCACATCAACATCATTTCGCGCCAGATATGCCAAAGTATCAATAACCGTTGCATAGCACAAAACTCTGTAATTATCTTCAAAAAATTCCCTGTAATTATCCAACTGGTCTTTATTATCCTCTGCAAATAACAAGGAAGGTCTGTGCGCCATTTCATCATTTGTTTCGTCTGTTGTCATAGTTTAATTCTCTGGTTTAAAGATGCGGGTCTTCTCGCGCGCCTCTGTAATTCTGATGAGTGCGGGGAACGCTAAATTCCTCATTTATCTGGTCGCTGAAATCGCATCCAGGATAGTAGACCAAATTTTTGTTTTCAATAACATTAATCATATAAGCGGATATGCATATGCAGTTAGTCATTCTTTCAGAGCAGTATGGCTGATTTTCATTATTCTGCCTCCTAAAAGCAGGAATTCCTTTTTCCCTATAGCAATCGTCAGGAACTTTTTCTGATTCTGCTATCTTCTCAAGGTTTGCTTTTCCTCTTATTGGTTTAATTGACGCGCGAATTTCAGGTTTCATTTTTATCTCTAGTTCATTTATTTTTTGCTTCTTTAAGAAAACTCTTTTTTTGAATATTTTTATAAATGTATTGATTTATTGAATTTAGTATTTCATACATTTACTTTTTGAACATGACTTTGCTTCCTTTTGCATCTCTTTTGTAGTTTCCAAGATCAACAATATGTTTTGCAATCTTCGCGTCAAACACAGGACCGTCTCTGCAGACTCTCAGGCCTTTATAGTCAACGCAGCAATTGCCGCATATTCCTGTGCCGCATTTCATATATCTTTCCATGCTTATCTCGCAGGGAACATCATATTTTTCAGCAATCTCAATCACTTTTTTCTCCATCATGTCAGGGCCGCATACAAAGATTTTGCCTATCTCCATTCGCGGCTTGTCTTTTGCATCCTTTTTTGAGGCTTTGATTTTAATATTTTTTGCTTTAGCGCTTTTCCCATTGTGCTGTTCAATTATTTTCTCAAGGAGTTGTGTTGTGAATCCTTTAAAGCCGTATGAGCCATCATCAGTGCAATAATGCAGGCGAACATTGCTTCTTTTCATCCTGTCCTCGAAAAGAAGATAATCTTTTGTCCTTGCGCCTATGATAAAATGCACATCATAACCATGGAATTTGGCATTGTTTGCAAGGAATGATAATGGCGCAGAACCATAACCTCCTCCAACCAGAACTATTGATTTTGTTTTTGCATCTCCAAGCTTGAAATAATTTCCATACGGACCTCTTATTCCGACAATATCCCCTTCTTTCATCCCGTGAAGTTTCTTTGAGAATTCGCCTATTGCGCACACCGTTATTGCGAATTTTGTCCTGTCTTGATATGCTATTGAGAACGGCTTTTCATTGACTCCTGGAATCCAGAGCATTATGTATTGACCTGGCTTAGCAGCCAGTTTTTCATTGAAGACAAAAGTCTTTATGTCTTTTGCCTCATCGATTATCTTCGCTATCTTTATTGTTTTTGGAATGTCAGATGTTTGCATTTTGTCCTTGTTTTATTGGTTTTTTTATTTTTTTGTTTGTTTTTTTATTTTGATTATTCTTTTTTTTATGAAACTCTCTCTTTTATTTGTTAGCTGCGCCTATCAATTCGCTTATTTTTGTCCATCCGTTTTCCTGCATTATCTTTGTCATCTCGTCGGTTATCTTTTCAAAAACTTTTGGACCGTCATAATATACTGCAGAGCCTACGCCGACAGCTGTTGCTCCTGCAAGAATCATCTCCATTGCATCATTGCCATTGACAACTCCACCGGTTCCGATTATCGGGAT
>JAUYGA010000193.1 GCA_030690755.1 Nanobdellota archaeon | reverse complement strand
CACGACGCTAGCAGAAAATTAAAGAATAAACTTAAAACTGCTGTAACTGTGAGGTAAATGAAAAAAGAAGTTCTAGTGCAGTTTGATTCGGAATCGTATGAAGAATACAAAGAATTACAAGACGCTGTGAGCAGAAACTTGAAAAATTCTGGAAACCCGACTTATGAACAACTTCTTACTTCAATCAATAGCGCACTAAGAAATCTCAAAGCAAATCCTTTCTATGGAGATTTGATTCCGAAAAAGAACATTTCAAAGGGTGTTTCAGACAGATATGGAACTGACAAAATTTTCAGAGTTGAGTTAGTGGGATACTGGCGGTTGCTTTACACTATTGTCGGCGATGAAGCTAAAATAATTGCATTCATTCTTGAATACATGGATCATGAAAAATATGATAAGATTTTTGGCTATAGAAAAAGATAAAATATGTTTTAATTAAAAATAAGTCAATTTAATGTCTATTGTTTTACTTAATTGTTATGTTATTGCTTTATATTTGGTTCTAGCATAAGAATGTCTTTGTGATATCCCTCATGCACTATTTTGTATGCATCAGACAATCCAAGCCAGGCGTATTCATCATGTTCGCTGCTTAAGACAACATTGTGAGAACGAGTTTTGCATAAATATGACCTCATAAAAACATTTTGACCGTCATCTCTTTTAAACTTTTTATCTCTGATTTTTGACATTATCTCTATCGCAAGACTTGTCTCTTCCCCTGTTTCTCTCAATAATCCTTCTATGCAGGATTCACCCTGGCAAAGAATTCCGCCAGGAAGATCCCAAGAACCCGGGCTATGAGGATCAGTTTCTGAGCGTTTCAATAACAAGACTTTATCCTCATTATTAAGCACAAGAGCTTTTACTGCGAAAAGAAAATTATCTTCCAATATCTTTTTGTCTTCATAATCAGTCATGTAAACAAAAAATCAAAGAACTAGTAAATAAAACTTCCTGATAATTTTTAAAACTCTTTTAGTAACTCTGGCAGTTGCCTAAGATGCTCTATGATTATTTCTTCTCTCAATCCCACATATTCAGAACCTAAAATTGCTTGCCCAATTATGCTTTCGCATCTTCCTGGAGCATGCAAGTAGTTCGGCAAGGGCATGTTTGCTTTTTCTGCAAGCTCTTTCGCTCGGTGATATGCTTCTGAAGCGCGGATAATAAAATCAGGATTTGATGTTCTTGCTTTCTGTAAATAATCATCGGCAGCTACCAATAGTCCCCATATGCATCCTTCTGCAATCTCTTTTCTTAGATTTGCCATATCCTTCTTTTGGATATCAGTAAGATGCACTTCGCATCCTTTGGGTTTTATCCATCTGTCTATCGAATCCAAGAAGTCATTTGCTTCTCGATAATCGCCTAAACTGATATATTTCTTTGCTAAATCTATTGTTGTTTGATTAGTTTTGCATTGATGTTTTTCAATGCCGTTTTCGATAAGCTCGCCTATGTCAAAATCGAAATTAATCGCTTTCCCCCAATCTTCGTGGACCATTTGTTTATACTCTGCAATAGTCATTTCAAGAGGATTTTTCATAGCGCCTGCCCAACAAGATGATGTGTTTTTGAATCAATAACATTGACTTCTATTAATTCTCCTAATCTTAATTTTTTTGGTTTTCCCTCAACAACAACGGGAAGATAGTTCATTGTCCTTCCGATGAACTGGCCTTTTTTCCTGCCAATTTCATCGATTAATATATTCTGCTTTGTTCCAATGTACTTTTTCAGTTTGTCTTCAGAAATTTTTTTAAACAATCTTGCCAGCTCTTGAGAGCGTTTTTTTGTCTGCCAGCCTGGCAATTGTTTCATTTTTGCGGCAGCTGTCCCTTTTCTCGGGCCGAAACGCGAGACATTAACTACAGATATCCGCAGCTGTTTTATGAGTTTCAATGAGTCATTGAATTCATCATCTGTCTCTGTCGGAAAACCGCAGATGATGTCTGTGCCTACAGTCATTTCAGGAATCTCTTTTCTGAAATCGCTTATGATTTTCCTGAAATCATTGGCACTATATTTTCTGTTCATCAAATCGAGGATGCGGTCATTACCTGATTGGATGGGAATATGCAAAAATTTGAATATTTTCTTGTTTTTATAGATATCAATCAAATCTTTTTTCATCTTTAGTATATGGGCGGGATTCATCATGCCAACTCTCACCATGAAGTCTCCTTCTACTTTGCAAAACTCATTTAATAGCACGACGAGATTGTTTTCATAAGCAGCATTATCCTGAGAGGTTATCCAGATTTCTTTGCAGCCTTCCTTTATGCTCTGTTTTATTTCCTGGATTATTTTGTCTGCAGGATAAGAAACTAGACTTCCTTTGGCGATTCGGACAATGCAATAAGCGCAATTCTGATTGCATCCCTCTGAAATCTGGACAATGTTTATTGCAGGGTTTCTCCTTATTTTTGGAAGAAGCAGTTTTGTTTCTTTGTTTTCGCCAATATAACTGTGAGAACCTTTATTTTTTCCTTGTCTTATCTTTTCAACGAGCTCATTTATCTTTCCTATATTTCCTATCCCTAAAAGATGGAGGTCTTTTCTTAATTTTTTTAATTCTTCAGCTTGGACTTCTGGCATGCATCCTGCAATAATTAATTTCTTGCTTTTAGGTATCTGTTTAATCCGTTTTATTATCTTGTTTTCAGTCGGCTGCTTAACTGTGCAGGTATTCAGGATTATTATTTTTGCAGTTTTATCCTCTTTAATCAGCTGATGGCCTGCTTTTTTCAATAGACCTGCGATTATCTCACCATTGTTGTAGTTTGCAGAACATCCATAATTCTCAATGTAGATTTTCATAGTTTTCATGCTAGCAGTTTCATAAACAAAAGTTTCATAAGTCAAAAATTATCAGAATTGTTATAAATATTTTGGTTGAATCGCGTCTTGCGCTTGATTTGGTCTGTGTATATTTAATTGGTTAATCTGTTCTGTCAAGAGGTGCTCTGAGGGGTTTAATTTTATAGGGGAATGGCCATTTGAGTAAAGTTTCATCAATAAGAGTTCACTAATTGTGCGTTCAATTGAATCAAGAGTTGCAGGTTTTTGCAAGTATGCACTGACATATGGCTTTAAGTAAGGGCTTTCACTATATATTGTCGAGAGAGATGCTGAGCTTGATAATAATACTGGCGGTCTGAATTGATTTCTGTGGCTTATCACTCTAAGAACTTCTTCCATTATGTATACAAAATCATTTTCACCGTCCTTATGGATTCTAAGGCCTGTTGTCGGAGCTGTATCTCTTGAGATTATGTCTCCTTCAGATCTCTGTTTAAGAACAGTGTAGTCTGAGATGATGATGTTGTAGCATTTTCCTCGCATAAGGTAATCTATCTCGCGCATTGCCTCTTTTGCATCGGATACTATTGTTACCTCATGATCTAAACCTTTTCTGCCGAAAGTTGTTCTTTGATTTGCAAAAAAAAGATCGATTGTATCACGATACATCTCAGGTAAATCTGGGTCATCTTCTAGAATGAGAATATTGAGCTTGCAGCACCCTTTTTCTGTTTCATTGTCAACCAAGGTTTTGTCAGGCATAAGTCCTCCAAAAGATTGTTGTTTTAATAAGGGTCTATTCACTCTGATAAACATCGATAATCTATTCTATACCCTCTATTAAATAAGGCGACCTATATAAACCTTTCTTTTTAGTATCTTAAAGTGGTAACTGTTTTTTACTTTTTTATGCACGAGAACGTTGGACGGCGCAGGAAACAACATGAGGTGACTCAAGAAATTAATAGAAGTTTCAATGCGCTTTGTTTGTGAAAAAAATACAAAACAATATTTTGGCAAAAGATTTAAATAAAGGCCGGTTGTTCGAGCGTTAGTTCTCATATATGGGGGGTTATTTTCATGAATCAAGAAACATTCAAAGAAGGATTATTGAAAGGAGAAACATTAAAACTTGGAGAGAACATTGAATTGAATGGATTCTCTAAAGTAGACAGAAGTACAATGGTCATCCTAAAAAAAGTCATAGGTAATCATGTCAAAAACCTGTTTCAGATCTGCGCAGGATTTGAAAAATTAGTTTTGACAATGAATGTTCCTGAAAAAATTGAGGAATCAAGCAAGAAATCGCTATATGAGCTTAAAGGCGTTGTTGTTGACGGACAAAAAGAATTCTCATCCCAATCAGAAGCAGTAAACCTATTTGTGGCTGTAGACGATGTTCTTAAGAATTTAGAGAAGAATTTTCAGACAACGAAAGCGTAAGTGATTTAAGTGTTTTATTCTTACGAAAAATGAAATAGGTGTTTTTGGTTCTTTTTGCACTAAGTTGTCAGAAAGACTTTTAAATTGTGGAATTAATTTTATTGTGAAATATGTGACAACTATGGAACAAAATTTATCAAAGATCCTCAACGAGAAAACCAATGCTAAAATCATTTGGTTTCTTAGATCATCAAAGGCAAAATATTCAGATATACTTAGAATTCTCAATGAAAGAGATTCTGGTAAAGTTAATTATCACCTTAAGAAGTTAATTGCAGAGAGTCTGATAAAAAAAGAGGACAATAATTACTATTTAACTAAAAAAGGAGTGAAGTATGCGTTGTATGTAGATTCTTTGCAATTAAAAGAAAAATATCCTTTGCCAGTTGTGTTGGTTGCAATAGTAAAGAACAATAAAATTTTACTTGGAAAGAGATGCAGAGAACCTTGCAATAATCAATGGGGTCTACCTGGCAATGAAATTCTGTATGGTGAATCTCCTTACGATTCTGCAAAAAAAGAAATTAAAACAGAAATAGGATTTGATATCGCAGATACAGAACTGTATGGGGTTTATCCTACCACTTATAGGGAAGAAGGAGAACTAATTTTTCATGTTATGTTGTTTGCTGTTAAGGCAAAAACAGGAAAGATCCCTAAATCAGGTCTAGCTAAAGGTAAAATAAAAGAGTACAAACTCTTTTCAAAAAAACAATTGGAAAAGCTTGATATTATTCCTTCCAATAAACAGCCGATTTTTGATGCATTTTCTAAGAAAAATATGATAAAAATTCAAGATATTGAT
>JAUYGA010000189.1 GCA_030690755.1 Nanobdellota archaeon | reverse complement strand
TGTCCTGTAGAGCTTTATTCCTTCGAAAGCTCGCGAATTTTTATTTGCAATTATCTGGACAAACATTCATTTCAAGTCCTGCAATTTATGCAAGAAGATTATGGCAAAAGGTCAGGACCATTTGAAGAGCTTGACTCAATTGTAAGAAAAATAGAACAAGGTGCAAAATCAAAATGAAACGCAAAATAATCAAACAAGGAAACGGAGCATATGTTCTTACGCTGCCAATAGACTGGATTAGAACCAACAATCTTCAGGCAGGGGACACCCTCACAGCATCCCAAAGGGATAATGCGCTGGTGCTCAGGCATGATGGCGGAAAAACCGACAAAGTTGTCGAGATAAAAATCAACACACCGAATCTGAATCTGATTAAACATAGAATATTAAGCGCATACCTTTCCGGAGCAACTGAGGTTAATTTATACACTAACTTTACAGAGTTGCAGGATAGAAACAAAAGAAAGGTTGACATTAACCAGTTCGTAAGAGGGTATGCCAATTCGCTGCATTCATTTTCTGTCGTCGAGCAGAAAGACAATTATTTCAAAATTATTGAGGTTTCAGCAAGCTCAAACAATGGCTTTGACTCAATGCTCCAGCAAGCATTCAACAGCCTGCTCTTAATGGGCGAGCAAAGCCTGTCTGCCCTAAAAGAAGGCAATATAAAAGAAATCGAAGACTTAAACTTCAAATACAAAGACGTCAAAAGATTCACCAATTACTGCATAAGACTACTAAACAAGCTGGAATACAAAGACTACAAGAAAACAGCCAACATCTACGCAGTGGTCAATTATATTGAAAAGATTGCTGACACCTACAGGCACATTGCAAAGCATTTCAGAAAGAACCCTGACAACGACATTATCAGGATGTACAACGGCGTTAATGCAATGGTCAGGCTAAACATCTCAATCTACAACAAATTTGACGACACAAAACTCGAAGAATACTTCATGATAAGAGACAAAGTTTACCTTGATGTCTACAAATCAAACAAAAACAAAGACAAGGCCCTGCTGGAAAACATAGAATACCTAAGATGGCTTTCAACGCATTTGATGAAAGAACTGATGGTTGTGCAGTGAAAAAACGAATCATTAGAGCGAGCAATATTTCATTGCTATTGTTGTATAAGAGGATTGTGATTTGACAAAATAAAGTTTTTTAATTTTTTCGATTTAATCTGCGGTTTTTTAATTTATGCCATATCTTTCTGAGTTTTTTAACTTCGTCAGAAGTTAACTTTAAATTATTTTGTAATAATATTTTGTCGTTCAAATCAAGCGCCTTTTCAATTTTTTTCGTTCTTACAAGTTTATCAATACGACCAACATTTATGGCAGCCATTCCTTTAATAGGTAATGGCAATTTTTCGCACTCAGAGGGTTCAAACGTCAGAACACCGCCGCCATAACTTCGTCCCAACAATTCAGCATATACAAATGTTAGTGAATTGATAAAAGCCGCCACCATCTTAGCCTTGTCTTTATGGAGAATTTTAACTCTGTGTATTGTATCAGTGCATAGGGATTTATTTGAGTTAATGATTAGTTTGGGATATTCATGTATTTGTCTTAACATAAATGCATCAGGTACCCAAACACTTGGAACAATATACCATCTCTTCCTTATATTGCATTTATATCCTTTATGAAATCCCTTTTCCATACCATAATTTATATATTTTTTTTCGGCACTCGTCAATTTTGAATATTCTTTATCTTTTGGGTAAAACATAAATGAAGGCACATTGCTCTTAATATTCTTTTTACAGTCAGTTTGATTAAAAATGATGCCTTTAAGATGATTGCTTCGAGGAACGATTTTTATACATGATTCGTTTAAGTTGCGAGCATCTTTTTCTTCAGGTTTTAATATAAAAAAGTCATTTACTCCAGTTACAACCCCTACATCCACATCAATATATTGATCAGCTAAATGGCAATTGGTTTTTTTACGTAAATCCATGAGAAATTGAATTTCACTCTTATCAAGAAAGTAATATGTCCATTTGTCTTTGGAGTGCACTAGTTCTTTTTGTTGTGCTTGGTCTAATTGTTTTTGTGAAATATTTTTTAGTTCCGTTTCATCATTCAGTTCTAATATTTTAATGTGTGAAGATTTCTTTCCATCCTTTTCAGCAAGGATTAAAACTACTTCCTGCTGCGCGTTGGAAAACAGCAACTTTTTAAAGGTTATAATTGTAATATCAGAATATTCATCCGATAAAAATTTTCTTGTGTCAGCAGCGTAATTAACTTGAAATAATTCGGCAGGAATTACCATGCCTAGTCTTCCTTCTTTTTTCAGAAGTTTTGAACAAACAACAAGAAATGGAACCCATATATTAGTTAGTCCATTAGGATTCAATCCGAAAGAGTTCATAAGGTCAAATGCTTTCTTCCTGTATATTTTGACAAAATTCTGGTATCTGATAAAAGGAGGATTTCCTAATATGCCATCGAATTTTACACCTTTGCTAAATAGTTTTGTGGCATAAGTAAAAAAGTCCCCATTAATGTGTTTGGCTTGATGAAAATCATTTTTTTTATAAAGGTCGATGATTTTTTCTCCCTCTTTAGGGTCTAATTCGATTGAAGTAATCTTGGTACTTTCATTACTATTTGGTATCTCTTTTAATATTGATTTAATGAAAGCGCCATCTCCCGCGCTAGGTTCCAATATGTTGCTGCTTTTTTTTAAAACCCATCTAGATAAGAAATCTGTAATCAGTTCAGGGGTATAATACCCTCCTCTCAATTTAGTATAATTAATCTTCACGATTTATTTGCCTCTCTAAACTTTGATATTCAAAAACGGTTTTTAAATCATCGTTAGAAAAACCATACAATTTGTTTATTTCGTTAAAAAGTTTCAACATTAGAACATGATATTTTCTAGTAGCTAGTGTTGTTTGTTTATCCATTTTTGAAAAAGTTATTTCTTTTCTCACGTCAATTATTTCTTTAGTCCATTTTGGGATTATACTAAATTTGTCTTCATATTTCGGAATTGGAATCTCAGCAATAAACTGCTTACCATGAGATCCATATCCTCCTCTAAAAACACTTGCCCTGCTTCTTACGTATGATTCGATGATTGGATGACTTAGAATGCCTAATATATATAAAATGGGGGTCTCTTCCGACCTTGGTTGTAGGGCATAATATGGTCCATTTCCACCGCCAGTAATAGTAATATTTTCTTTGTCGAGATTGTATCTTGGCTCTAAAGATAAGACTGGCCAAATTAATTTTTCCGCCCCGTTAAATTTTGTTAGGCTCTGTGACCTGCCAA
>JAUYGA010000186.1 GCA_030690755.1 Nanobdellota archaeon | reverse complement strand
ATTTAATAGCATTGTTTTATAAAATAATTCTATTTTTCTCTCTTTTGTCTCAGCAGCTCATTTGGAGTAGGCTGGACTACATGCCCTTTTGCTATGACCCTTAAGTTTTGGTTATAAAATACAGCTGCGACAAATAGCTTCCGAGCTATATTGAAGTGGCAGTGCAAATAAAGCAGAAGAGCTACACATTGCGCGGGTCTGTTGGCTCAACAACTTCGACAACAATTCAAATTTCAATGCCAACAACAGGAATGTTGACAACAATAACGGGGCTTTGCGTGGAATAGTCTGGTTAATGTTGGGATTTTTACAATGCCTACTCACAGAAATTTATGGAGAGAACTTTGCTCGTATGAAAACCTTGAGCTTGCTTTCAAGAAAGCAAGAAAGCACAAGACATTAAAACGTGATGTTGCTGAGTTTGAAAAAAATCTCGAAGAAAATTTGCTGCAAATAAGAGTAGACCTTTTATTTAATTCTTATAAGCCAATGCCTCTTGAAACATTCATCATCAGAGACCCTAAAACAAGGAAAATCTCTAAATCTGATTTCCGCGACAGGGTTGTTCATCACGCTTTATGCAATATTATCGAGCCTATTTTTGAAAAATCCTTTATTTATGATTCATTTGCCAACAGATTTGGAAAAGGAACATTGAAAGCAGTGGAACGATTTGATTGTTTCAAAAGAAAAGTTTCAAAAAACAATACAAGAAAAAGCTTTGTTTTCAAAGCAGATATAAGGCATTATTTCGACGCTGTTGATCATAACACGCTTGTTTCAATCATAAAAAATAAAATCAAGGACAAAAGGATAATCTGGCTGATTAAAACAATTTTATGCAATCACAGAACAAAAGAAAAAGACAAAGGTATGCCACTCGGAAATTTAACGTCGCAGTTCTTTGCCAATGTTTATCTGGATGAGCTTGATTACTTTGTCAAGCATAAGCTTAAAGCAGATTTTTACATACGATATGTTGATGATTTTGTAATACTGCACACCAACAAAAACAAATTAGAGGTATGGAAAACAGAAATAAATTCATTTCTTGGAGAGAGCCTAAAACTAGAATTGCATCCTGAAAAATCAAAAATCAACGAACTGAATAAAGGAGTTTGTTTTCTGGGTTTTAGAGTATTCTATCATCACAGATTGCTTAAGAAAAGCAATTTGCAAAGTATGCAAAGAAAACTAGCATCTTTAAAAGAAAATTTTGAAAATGGAAAAACAGACTATGATGAAGTATATTCAAGCATTCAAGGATGGCTGGCTTATGCTACTCATGGCAATTCACATAATCTGAAGAAAAAGTATTTAAAAAACATTGAGACACTTTTTCCAAACAATATTTCAAGTATCGAACTGGATAGATTAATCAAAATAGCTAAAACGTGTTAGCAGGAAATTCGCGCGCTTTCATTCACTTTCTTTTTATATGTTCTTGGTGCTCTGAAGGAATAAAAGAACCCAAAAAGGCACTTAGGATTACTCTTGTGTATTTGCCTTATTGTAAGGGACATCCCCCGCGACGCTCGTGGATGTTTATTATTTATAGAATTTTGACCTTAGAATACTAGTGCATACAATAGATTTAGTCTCTTTAAACTGGCGAATGTCTGTGCAGAATGTTTGTTATGTCATCCAAATTTATTTTCTCGCTTTTTGATTCTGGGCCTTTTTGGTTATCAGGAATTTTATCTTGCTTGTTTTTTTTGCTTTCTTTTCCTTTTGATTCCATAGGAATGGTTGTTTTATCAGTCTTGCTTATTTTTTTAGTCTTATCATCAGACTTATCCTTTTTCACATACTCTTTTTTATCATCTTTAGAATATTCTTTTCTATCCTCATTTTTGTATTCTTCTTTATCTTCCAAGTCATATTCTTTTTTATCTTCTTTTGATTCTTTAATTGGCGCTTCTGGTTTTTCTTTTGCCTTCTTAACTGCCTGCCCGCGGTCTTCCGCTTTTTGGGGGGTAACTTCTCTTTCCTGCGCTGTTTGTTTTATCTCAGGTTTTTTTTCAGTTTCAAAATATGTAGGATATGGCTCAAAGGTTTTTCCTTCTTTTGCAGCCTGGACAACTCTTTTGACCAATTTCTCGACTTCTTGCTGTCTCACAAAATCAGTAGGATTCCATAAATTGACATATTTTCTTACAACTTCAACATCTGATTTTTTTACGCAGGTTTCCAGCTCTTTTGCCATCAGAACAAATTTTTCCTTCATATCATCGATTTTGTGTTTCATCTCAGAAATCTCATCTTCAGAGTGTTTTATCTCAGTTATTACTCGTTTATGATTTGTCAGAATGCCTTGGTCCATCAATTGGACGCGTTTTCTCATATTGATGTAACGCTCTTCTAAAACACGAAATCTTCTTGTCAATGAAGAGATATCCTGAGCCATGTCCTTTAATCTAGGGTCTTCAACATTTTTTTTAGAACCAGGTGCTTGTTGAGGACCTTGCCCTTGCTGAGGATTTGGCATGTTTGGCATACCTGGCGGCATTCCAGGCATATTCTGAGGACTATTCCCATATTGAGCATTCTGCATATTTTGCTGTTGCGGTTGTTGAATCGGTATTAATGCCATATTTCCTCTTTTTCAAAAATCTTAATCGAATTGCACCTATTTTTGTCTAGTTGCCTATTTTCGGAGTTATATGTTTTCAAATATGATTTAAATGCTTATTTTAGATTCTTTTAGGAAGTTTTATATATAATCTTTTCTAAATATTTATATTCTGTATTAAGGGTTTTAATGACTTTAAAGGGTTTTATGAGTTTAAAGGTTTTTGATAAGTTTAAAGGTTTTGATGGCTTTAAAGGGTTTTGAGGGTTTAAATTAAAAATGCCTGATGGAAAAGAGGGGATTAGTTACGAGGTAGTCAGGGAAGCAGAGGAAACAACGCTTCAGGTAAATGCCGAAGCCTGGAATTATGTTCCGTCAATAGAAGACAATCCGCTATGCATGTCTATAATCATTGATTATCTTGCAGAAGTGGGTGATGTAACTAAGATTGTAATATCCCAAAAAAGGGATTATGAATATGATTATTCTCAGACAAGGATAATACTTGAAATTGCAAAAGTCTACAATTTCATAATGAAGCAGAGGAACTTATTGAGTTATAATGAGATGACTATTCCGACATGCACAAGATGCGGTCCGCTCCGATATTCTGAACTTAAAAAACTGATTTATGAGGTTTTCAAGACAGATCCTGTCGGCTGTTATGTTGAACTTGAAAGATTGATCAGAAGAAACAAGATAGAGATGCAAAAAGAGCTTGATGAGAAATGCATTCCATGTTTTCAAAAATTCATAGGACTTCTCAATTACATAAAAGACATGATGGCAAGAACCAAAATGATTTCCACCACCACAGGATATCATGCAGGCCACAATGTCGGCGACAGGGAAGTTTATAGAAGGCTTTTCAGCCCCATGATCAAGCCGGACTTCATGTTTACAAAACTTATGGCGACGTATCCTCCGGAAGGGGACGAGCTTGATAATTACACAATTGGAGAGGATACTGAAGTAACAATTTTTTCCCTTCCAAATACAGTTCAATACCTGTATCATATGGTTCCCCCAGAATTCAAATTAAGCGAGGAAAAATATGATCTGCTAGATTCTGCAAGAAAGGTCCTTTCAGAGCACAAGCCAAAAAGATCAGAGTTTGTAAATCCTAAAAGAATGAGAGATGTATTCCTCAATGTAGGAAAAGACATGCTAGAAGAGCTTGCAGGTTTCAAAGGAATAAAATTGCGGTCAAAGGAACTTGATGAACTTGGCGCAATTCTTGTAAGGTATACTGTTGGCTTTGGTCTTGTTGAAGTTTTGTTGCAAGACGATAAAGTTCAGGATATAACAATCAATAGTCCGATGGGAAGAATTCCTATTTTTATTGTTCATGCAGATTACACAGACTGTTATACAAATATTGTTCCAACAACATCTGAAGCAGAATCATGGGCGTCAAAACTCAGGATGATGTCTGGAAGACCGC
>JAUYGA010000070.1 GCA_030690755.1 Nanobdellota archaeon | reverse complement strand
CAAGAGGATTTACTCTCATAACATCATCATTAGAACCATCTATCTGAAGTCCGTTGTTGTCGACGATTGCAATAAGATTATCAAGTTTATAGTGGGCAGCAAACATTGAAGCTTCCCAAATCTGGCCTTCCTGGCATTCTCCGTCTCCGAGAAGCGCGAAAACTGTTGCATTATTCTTTTCAATCTTCAGCCCTTTTGCAATCCCGCATGCTGCTGAAAAACCTTGACCAAGCGAACCTGTTGTGAGCTCTATTCCTGGAACTTTATTTTTTACTGTTTGGATTACCGGATGACCTTGCAGTCTTGAATTTATTTTTCTGAGTGTGAATAATTCTTTTTCTGGGAAATAGCCGCACTCTGCTAGAACGCAATATAGCAATGGCGCCGCATGACCTTTGCTTAACACAAACCTATCCCTGTCTGACATCAAGGGATTTTTAGGGTCATGTTTCATCTGGTTAAAATATAGAGAAACAACAACATCTGTTGCCGAGAGGCTTCCGCCAGGATGCCCGCAGCCTGCTTCCTTAAGCATCTTAAGAATATTTATCCTTACTTTATTGGCTGTTTTTTCAAGCTGTTTTATGTCTGAGATTTTTTTCATCTTTTCTCTGTTAAGTTTTTCATATTATAAATGTTGTGGAAACAAATTCGAATAGGAGGTTTATTCTGGTTCTTGCAATCTTTTTCTTTTTTCTCTTTCAGGTTCTTGTATATAATTTTCTGAACTTATTATGGGTCTTTTTGTTTTGCTTTCAAGTTCAAGTCTGGCTTTTTTAGCAACATCTCCTCCTTCTTTTGAAAGTTTTTTATGTTCCTCGAATCGGTCGGGGTTTTTTACTTTCTCAAGTTCTGCAGTCGAAGCTTCACCAAGCATAGTAAAAATGAGTTCTAAATCATTCATATGGTCACGCAAATTTTCTTTTTCTATACCTTTAAATTTTTTGTATTCATTAGGCGCCATACCAAAAGTGGCCTTTGATATTTCGGCAGTCAATATCGCAAAATCCTCATTTTTTTCTATTCCTCTTTTTGTCCATTCGTCTGTTAAATTTGGTCTTACGGCAAGCCCCCTTAAGAGCTTATCTATCCACGATTTAGAGTAGCCTTTTTGCTCATAAAGTTCCTTCATTCTATCCTGCGCTAGTTCAGGGTATTGTATTTCTTGAACTCGTTCATAACCTACTTTTGCAAGCCATAATTTAAACGGTTCTGCTTTTTTAGAAGGGATGGATTGGATTATTCTAAAAGCGCTTTTTGTATTAACACAATCAGTTAAATATGACTTCCCATCAGAAGACGCTAATTTCAGTTGTCCGATTTTTGCGGACAACTCAAACCCTTCTTCAACAAGTCTCTTTTTTAGATCAGACCAATATTTTCTGGCTCTATCGCTTTCTGTTAATGCGCCGACAATATCAACTACTGAGAACCACCACTCGCCATTGAACCAAGTTCTCCTGATTTTCTTACCTTTAAAGACAACCAATGAGTTTTTTTCATCCATTTTAATTTTTTTAGTATCTGATTATTTATAGATTTAACTTATTTTTATACAGTTCATAAAATGTTGTAAACTGGGAATGCATTGGTTCTGGCAAATTGTTGAGTTTAAACCATTTTAGTTCCTCGCATTTGTGCGGCTCGCAATTCTTCACTTTATTTTTGTCCACCAAAACTTTGAAATCAAGCGCAACCCAGTGACTTTTTATTCTATTTTCATTTCTGTGAACATCGCGATAGCCAAGAAACTCAAAGTCAAGAACATCTGTTCCATATTCCTCTTTTACTTCCCGTTTAAGAGAATCTTCAACTCTCTGGCCATATTCTAAACTTCCTCCGCCAGGATCCCATCTGCCATGCTCATCTCTGCATTTATTGGAGCGTTTACTTAAGAGAATATTTCCCTGGCCATCATGACACAGAAACACAGTCGTTATCCCTATGAAATCGATTCCTTTTTTCATTAGAATCAGCGTGTGTTGATATTTATTTAAAAAAATATGCTTAATAATTCAAAAAAAAACATACTTAACCAGCTGACTTTTTTGTCCCACATAGTGTTTCTCTGGGACAATTTTGTTTATAAAGGTCTTATGCTTTAGTAGTCTAATCGAGGTAAAAATGGCCTGTGGCCGTAATTGCAGCATGTGTGGAAAATGTTCAGCCGGAGCGAGTCCTTTAATGACCAACCTTTATAGCGGAAGCTCAGCTAGCTCTTCAAGTTCTGCTTTTTTCCAAACCACCACTACAAAAACTTTTTATTCATCTCACTCTAGTTCAAGCCAGAGTTATTCGGGTTTTGGAAACTTTGGATCAAGCGCATATTCTGCTCCATCACGAGCATACAGCATTGACGCAATGGTCTCAAATTACCAAGGCCAAGGAAATGGACCGTCAGGAAGATTAGAGGCATTGTCGCAAAATTATGTTATAGACCTAGATTCAAAACTAATTCCAATAATCTATGAAAACAGGACGAGAACTGGAATGAACAATACAGGCTACTCAAAAAACACAGGATCGGAATCATCTCAG
>JAUYGA010000177.1 GCA_030690755.1 Nanobdellota archaeon | reverse complement strand
TTTTACAAATGCAGAATCCACTAAATGCATCTCTGCTAAATCCAATTGTCTGCCAGATGTAATTATAAATGTGATTTGTTATTTTCAGCAACTTATCTTTTCTTATTTAAAGCTTTTGGATGTTAATTAACAAATTCGTTGTGTTTTTTTGATTTAATGCAGTCATTTACTAAGTTTAATCAGTCATTTAACTAAGTTTTTTGCCAATATTTGCATGAATCAGCCAAGATATCCTTTCTTATAGAGCAGTTCTGCAACAAGTATTGCTCCGCCAGCCGCTCCCCTCACAGTATTGTGCGAAAGCGCAACAAAACGATAATCAAAAACATTGCAGGGCCGAAGCCTTCCGATTGATATGGCCATACCTTTTCCTGCATCCCTATCTAATCTTGTTTGAGGCCTGTTTTCCTCTTCCCTGTAAATCAACACAGGATCAGGAGCGCTAGGCAAGCCTAACTGCTGTGGAACCGGCTTGTATCCTTTCCATGCTTTTAGTATCTCTTCACGCGTTGGTTTCTTTTCAAACTCTATAGATACTGTAGCCATGTGACCATCCGAAGTTGGTGTCCTATTGCAATGCGCAGATATTTTCATGCCTTCGAAATCAACAAAGTTTCCATTCTTGATGCTGCCAAGGATTTTCAATGGCTCTTTTTCTGATTTCTCTTCCTCTCCACCTATGAAAGGGATTACATTGTCAGCTATATCAGGGTATGTTTCAAATGTTTTTCCTGCTCCTGAAATAGACTGCATTGTTGTTATGACCATCCTTTTTGGATTAAACTTCATCAGAGGAGCAATTACAGGCATATAGCTCTGGATAGAGCAGTTTGGTTTTACAACTATAAAACCTTTTTTCCATCCGTGATTTTTTCTCTGCATTGGAATCATTTCTGCATGATGTGGATTAATCTCAGGGATAATCATCGCAACATCAGGCGTCCATCTATGCGCGGAGTTGTTTGAGACAACAGGGATATCATTCTCTGCATATTTGTTTTCTATTGCCCTTATCTCATCTTTAGTCATGTCAACTGCAGAAAATACAAAATCCACCTGCTTCTTGATTTGCTCAACATCATTAACATCATAAACAACAAGATTGCGAACAAAGTTAGGCATTTCAGATCTCTGAACCCATTGGCCAAGCTCGCTCGAGCATCCGCTGCCGCATTCTGAGCTAGGCTTGTTTATCGACCATCGTCCTGCAACCGCGTCAATGTATTTCTTTCCTGCAGATCTTGGGGATGCTGCAACTACTGTAACCTCAAACCAGGGATGGTTTTCCAACAAAGAAATAAACCTCTGCCCGACCATGCCTGTTGCGCCCAAAATTCCGACACGCAGTTTCTTATTTGGTGTTTTGTTTGCCATTTTGTTTGTTGTTTTATTCGTTGTTTTAGTCATTGTTTTGTTTATTGATTTGTTTATTGATTTCTTTGTAATTTTGTTTTTATTTTGAACATGAATATTTTTATTTTTTGTTTTGTTTTTTTTGCTATTTTTATTTTTCAATTTCGCCATCTTATCCCTCCGAACATTTTAAAAAACTGAATACAACCTTATTCAAAAAACTCTGCATGTATCGCTTTTACACCGCGCTCCAAATCTTTTCCGTCGACAATGACAGACTGGTTTATCCCATAGCTCTGAGATATTACCTCCACATTGACATGGGCATTGCCAAGCGCTTTGTAAATCCTTGAACTGATCCCAGGGGTGTCTTGCAGACCTTTTCCTACAACACTTATCATTGCTCTTCCTTCTTCAACATCAACATGGGCAACCCTTGACAAATCTTTTTTGATTTCCGCAATATGATGCGCAGTGTTTGGCGTTATCGAAACTGTTACCTCTGAAGTCGCAACCAAGTCAACTGAAACCTTATAGCGGTCAAAGACCTCAAAAACCTTTGAGAGGAAACCATGCGTATACAACATTCTTGTGGATGTTATGTTTATCAGAGTTACATTTCTCTTGAAAGCTATCGCTTTTATTATGCCTTCAATCTTCTCCTCATCGCTGATTATCAATGTTCCCGGATGCGTCGGATTGTGCGTATTCAAAACCCTGACAGGAATTCTTTTCCTCATCGCAGGAAGTATCGTCTTCGGATGAAGTACTTTTGCGCCAAAATAAGCAAGCTCTGTCGCTTCTGCAAAACTTATCACTCCTATAGACTTTGCATTCGGAACAAGCCTTGGGTCGCAGGTCATTATGCCGTCAACATCTGTCCATATCTCTATCTCATCAACATTAAGAGCTGCTCCGAGAATGGCTGCAGTGTAATCTGAACCGCCTCTGCCTAAACTGGTTATCTTCCCATGCAAATCTTTAGCTATGAATCCTGTTATCACAACCACTTCTTTTCTCTTTTTTAACGAATGCGCTAAGTTATCATAAGTCTGGTCAAGTATCTCTGCTTCACCATAATTTGAGTTTGTAACAAAACCAACATCATAGGAACTTTCTGCTTTTGCATCAATACCTACGCTGTTCAGATGAGCTGCGACAATCTTTGAAGACATCCTTTCTCCGAAAGACATGAGTTCGTCAAGCTCTTGCCTGTCAAGGTCTCCCTTATCTGCAATCTTCTTCAGATGCTTTCCTAAGTTCTCAAGATCTTTCTCTATAACTTTCTCAGTCAGATTAAGATCCTCAAGTATCTTCAGATGAATATCTGTGATCTGATCCATTATCAGATTCTTTTTCAGCGCTTCCTGCCCTGCTTTTATCAGAAGATCAGTCATTCCTGTAACAGCAGATACAACTACAACTGGCAGGCCTGATTTTGAAGCCTCTTTTTTAGGATCGATTCTTGTCTTTACAATATCTGCAACAGTCCTTATCCTGTTTGCATTTCCGACAGATGTTCCGCCGAACTTCATTACTACTATTGGCATTTTTGTATCCCTCTTAGCTTCTTTTATAATTATTTTATTATTATTTTATTATTCAAATCGAGACGAAGTGAGAACCAACAACAAAAAGCACAAAGCAATTTAGAAGCAATTCCACACTACTTTCTGATTTGCCTTATATTTATTTCTTGATTATGTCCTCCATCATGTTGTCAATTGTGAAATAACCTTTCTTATTTTTTATCCACTCTGCGGCCTTAACTGCTCCGAAAGCAAATCCGCTTCTGGATCTAGCAGAATGTGAAACTCTGACTGTATCAACTTCTGAATCAAAAACTACAACATGCTCTCCGGGAATTGCGCCGCATCTTAAACCAACAACATGAAGCTGCTCTGGTCTGACTTGTTCTGTTGTTGAAGTCATCTCGGTTTTCCTTTCCATGTTATCCAGGATAATTTGGGCAGTTGTCTTGGCTGTTCCTGAAGGGCTGTCAGCTTTCTTGTTATGATGCTCTTCAAAAACAGCAACATCATAGTCTGGAAATTTGTCAAAGTACTTTGCAGCATCTTGCACTATTTTTAAAAATATGTTTACTCCCAGAGAGAAATTTGTCGCGCAAATAAAACCAATTTTGCTGTCATTAACTGCTTTTCGGACCTGCTCCTCATGCTCATACCAGCCTGTTGTTCCGACTACAATATTCTTCTTGAATTTTGCAACTTTTTTGATGTTATTTACAACAACGCTCGGATGCGTAAAATCAATGCAGACATCAACTCCTTCCAAGCTGGCAGCATCAATCTCCTTATACATCGCATCTGGGGCCAGAGGATCGATTGTAGATACAACTTCCATTCCCTGAGCTACTGCAATCTTCTGTATCTCTTTTCCCATCTTCCCATAACCTATTAATGCGATTTTCATTGTTTGCTTCCCTCTCTCTTAATCAGATAATAATCAACTTTTGTTTCTAACGATAATCTGGCATTCCCAGAAGCCATGATTTTATGAAAAATCATAGAGTTTTCAACTTGGACGTCAGAGTCATGATTCTGTCGACTGCGAAAGGCAACTAAATAACTGCGGATATTACCAGTGATATCACTTATGCTTCCAGGCTGTACATCCAGAGTGTATGAAGCAGAATCATCTCCTGAAACAGCATAGTCAATATGTAAGCACAGGTGCAATGGTTTTGCAAAATGATTAGAAACCTTTGCATTTGGGAAAAAGTTTCTTAAGGGTCCTTCAAAAAGCAACACTGCATCTTTTACTTCATCAGCCAGCGTAATCAGAGATTTATCTCTGAAAGACAATGCCCTTCTGGTATTGACTGAAGAGAGTATGCTAAAAGACATGCGTCCATTTTCATAACTCACATTTGTGAAGTAAACATTTGGTTTGCTATTTTGGGAAAAACTCTCTTGCTGCCTTGCGATATCGAGATTGTTCAGTAAGCAATCATAAACATTACCGATAGCTTCTACCGAACTCGGCCTAACTGCAGGGTTAGAACGATAACAATCCAAAACAAATTCAGCTGATGCAATTCCCATTTTAATGCCTCCATGAAATAACTTATTAACTAATTTATCAAATAACCCCTCAAATAAGTTTCATCTCTTTTAAAACTCTTCTTAGCTTTTCCTTATTTTCAGGCTCCATCTCGCACATCGGCAGCCTGAATTTTTCCTCGATTTTTCCCTGCATTGCAAGCGCAGTCTTTACTGGAATCGGATTTGTCTCTATGAATATAACTTCGTATAATTTATTTAGATGCTCGTTTATTTTTTCAGCAGCTTCATAATTTCCTTGTAAAGCAAGTTCTGTCATTTTCTTTACTTCTCCAGGCAGGATGTTTGACACAACAGAAATTATTCCTTTCCCGCCATTTCTTATTATTTCGACTGTTAAACTGTCATCTCCGCTGATGACATTGAAATTTTTTGGCGCTCTTGCTATCAGGTCTTTTATGTTGTTTATGTCGCCTGTCGCTTCTTTCATTGCAACAATATTTGGAAATTCTTTCGCGAGCTTTATTGTAACATCATTGTCCATCTTTCTTCCAGTCCTTCCTGGAACATTGTACAGGATTATCGGAAGATTAACTGAACTTGCTATCTCTGCAAAATGCAGGTAAAATCCTTTTTGAGTAGGCTTATTGTAATATGGACAGACAAGCAAAAGTCCATCTGCTCCTGCTTTTTTCATCTCTTTAGAGAGCATTATTGATTTTGCTGTATCATTTGTTCCTGAGCCTGCGACTACAGGAATTCTTTTTTTTGCTTGCTCAACAACTGTTTTAACAACCCTTATTTTTTCCTCATCAGTCAATGTCAATGATTCGCCAGTCGTTCCGATAGGCACGAGAACATCTGTCCCATTCTGGATCTGGTCTTCCACCAATCTTCTAAGAGCAGGATAATCTACCTGGCCGTTCTTTTTGAACGGAGTTATCAGTGCAGTCATTAATCCGCAAAACATCGCTCTCTTGGATACTGCGCTCTTGGAATTTCCTGATTTTTTTGCCATGAATATCACCCAATCGTAAAAATTAATCTTCTCTTCTCAATATCTTCTTAATAACTTAACATTTCCTTAATAACTTAATACA
>JAUYGA010000165.1 GCA_030690755.1 Nanobdellota archaeon | reverse complement strand
CGCATAACTATAATTGTTTTTTAGCACTTTTTGAAAATCAAGGGTCTTGCCAGATTCAATGTTTTTCCCTGAAATAGTGAGAAGATTTGCTATATCTTGCGCATTAAACAAATCAACGCTAAATTCTTCTGCAATAAGCTTTTCAAGAACACAATTTATTTCTCCAATATCGGCGTTATTGCCTTTTCCTATTCCATTCACAGCCAATATCTTTTTCTGCCTTTTTCCTTCAATAGGTTTAAACAAATCAAATAGTTCTTTTTCTCCTACAACTTTTGCTTCATACTCCTTCAATTCAGCGCCATAATCTCTTTCGTTTTTCATTTTTGTCTCCACCCTGCTTGCGGCCAGGATTTGCCGTTTCCTTTTGTTTTTTATTTTCTTTTTTAATATTTAATTACTGATAAGTAGTACTATGAAAATTAAGCTATATAAATCTTACATCCCCCTAAGTGGGCACTAATAGAAAGAATTATATATCTGCGCAGATTTATAGACGCTATGTATGAAGACCTACTGACTGACATTGGCCTGACAAGATCAGAAATAGCAGTTTATTTTGCATTGCTAGACCTAGGAAGTTCCACAACAGGCCCGATAATAAAAAAGGCAGAAATCGCTTCAGGAAAGGCTTACTTGATTCTTGACAAGCTTGTGATGAAAGGGCTTGTTACCCACACAATAAAGTCAGGCAGAAAATATTTTCAGGCAAAAGATCCAGAAAAACTTCTTGATTACATAAAAGAGAAACAAGATCTCCTAAAAAACAAAGAAGAATCACTCAAAAAAATCATCCCTGAATTGAAAGCCAAGTTCGATGAACAGAAATACAAGCCGTTATCTGAAGTTTACGAAGGAGTAAAAGGCTTCAAAACATTCTATGATTGGGCATTAAGAGAACTAAAAACAGGAGACTGCATTTATGTAATGGGTGTTCCAAAGATTGCTAATGAAAAATTCGAAGCATACCTTATGGAATGGAACAAGAAAAGGATTGCTTCAGGGATAAAGATGAAAATAATCTACAACAATGACTGCAGAGAGTTTGGAAAAGCGAGAGAGAAAATGAAATTGACAGAAGTAAGATACATGAAACCTGAGCTTGAGACCCCTTCGTGGATTGACATTTTCAATGAGTATGTTGTCACAATAAACACGCACGCAACTCCAATGTGTTTTCTGATAAGAAACAAAGAATCAGCTGAATCCTACAAAAAATACTTTGACATAATCTGGGAACAGTCAACTGCAGCTGAAGAGATAAAAAACATGGATAAAGTAAGCAAAGTAACCAACACACAAGGAAGGGAAAAAATTCGAATCAGCTGGGAAACTTATGGTAGTTTGATGAAAATCTTAGAATCAAAAACAAGCAGGTTGTCAAAGTTGATAGACAATGTTTATGGTCTTCCAAGAGGCGGTCTTCCGATAGCTGTTCACTTCAGCCATTATTTCAATAAGCCCCTTATCACAGACCCGAACAAGATAACAAAAAGGACATTGATCTGCGACGATATCTTGGACAGCGGAAACAGCATCATTAAGTTAATAGGAGAAAAAAACGCAAAGAAATACATGACAGTGAGCTTATATTACAGACTTAGTTCAAAAGTTAAACCTACTGAATATGCGGCAATTGCAAAGGATGAATGGATAATCTTTCCATATGAACAATAATCTTAAAAAAAATTAGATCAAAAAAATGTTAAAACGAACAAGAGCGGCAAAAGCATTCATCGTAAAAGAAGATGCAGAAGACAAACTGATTCTGATAATCAAAAGAAGAATGGATGATGTTCAAAGGCCAGGCATATGGGAGGTTCCTGGCGGAAGGATTGCTGATGATGAAGATTTAATCGCAGGGCTAAAACGTGAAACAAAAGAGGAAACAAATCTAGATATAGAGATAATCAAACCGATAAACTTACGAAATTTCACAAGAGCTGATGGCCAGAAGATTGCAATGACCTTGTTCTTATGTAAATCATTAAACGACAATGTACAGCTCAGCAAAGAACACACTGATTTCGAATGGACACCTATAGAAAAATGCAAAGAAAAACTTGATGAATTCTTTCACGCAGAAGTTGACCTGCTAATTGCGTTGTTGAAAATGTAGTCTGCACCTCCTCTACGGAGCTCATTTAATAAAAACATTTTAAGAGGTCAGGGGGACGTCCTTTACGGGGATGTAACATCAAAAGGGAAGTCCCCCGTTTTATCAAACTGTTTCTTATTTTATTGAGAATATAGAAGAATAGATAGATGTATAAAAAGCAGGTCATATGGGTGCTTTATCAGCTACTTTCCACAAAAGCTCAAAATATTTTTTAAAAGAATTGGCTATTTGCTTGTTTTTTATCACAAATGCCTGAGGCTCTTTTGCCCATAAAATAATAGCGACTTTATCCCCATAAATATCAACCTCTGAAGGAGTCATATGCTCCCGTGATAGTATTCTGGCATTAATGCTTTTATGTTTTTTATTCATCTTAAGCAAAGAAGTGGCTTTTCCATCAATGATTATTCTTGTTGTGACTTTTTTTTTCTCAAGCTCGCTGCAAAAACCATCAAAATAATCCACCCAATACTGTGAAACAGGCGGAACGCCAAATGCAATGTATTCTTCTCCTGATTTTAAGACCTTAATCATGTCGCTAAAAACAGATTTAATTTCATCATCGCCCTTGAAAACCATTGACTCCTGCTCCCACAATGAATTGAAATGGTGCCTATATGCCTGAGCAAGCTGTTTGTTTTCAATAAGAACAGATGTCAAACTTGGCTCCCAGGCAGTAAGCAATATCTTATTTGCATAAACAAGTGTTGAAGTTGGGCTAAAATAAGATGCTGATACAAACTTATAATGTGTTTGTTTCTGGTCAAAAAGAAACTCGGGATTTGCTTTTGTTAAGATATACTCGTGCATATTCTTCTCTTTTAACATCCGCTGATATTGTTCGGTAAAAGCAGGCAAGTTCTTTTTCCAGTAAGATTCATCTATACCCATACCAAGTATATCCTGTCCTGTTCTGACTGCATCAAGCATCACTGTTTTCAGGCCTTCTGTGCCTTTATAGACCTCAACCTTAACTTCTTCTTTCTTGAATTTTGCGAGTTTATTTAATTCAGGTAAAA
>JAUYGA010000162.1 GCA_030690755.1 Nanobdellota archaeon | reverse complement strand
TGTCGATATAAGTTTTCCAAAATGTCCCAAAAAAGAGCGTAATCTTTTATAGCCACCAAACCAATATGAATATTATGAATATAGCCATAATTAGTAGAGTCCTTGTCATTAATATGAATGACTTTATCTCCTAGAACATTCAAAGAGGCATAATTAGTCGTATCCTGACTCTGATAAGCACCAATCCAATTTTTTGTTGGTGACGGTATATTATCATCAACAATGGTGTCAGCCGCATGATAAATAAAGGGACATTGTAAATATTGTTTGGTGGCTAACATAGAATACCCCAAACTACTGCCCGGACCTTCATAATTATCCACCTCCACAAATTCTATTGGACGCTCAGGGTAGGCCAAACTGACAAAATCTCTTATTTGCTGACCAAAATGCCCAAGACTAATAATTATAGGCACTGATTCCGGGTAGGATTCGATAATATAAGATAAGGTGGGCTTTTTACCTATTCTAATTAAAGAATGATTAGTATATTCAACCAACTCTCCTAGATGGCGGCTTACGCCGGCAACTGGTATTAATACTTTATAATTAAAACTATTTTCTACCATAATCATCTTCTACTCTTATTACATCGTCTAATTCAGAAGTTGAACATTCTAAATAAATTGCATCTACTCGTCGCGCGGCCATGCGATGTTTTTCTAAAGGCAATATGGTAATCACTTCACCTGCTTTATAGTCTTTGTCTCCGTTCTCGCCAATGATTGTCAAAATCCCAGATAAAACCACGATTGTTTCCAACTTTTTTTCATGATACTGATAAGAGCACTGATGGCCGTGTTTCATCATTAATCTCTTGACTGTATATTTTTCATTGTTTTCTAAAATTTCTTCATAACCCCAGGGTTTATCTATATGTCTAATTATGTTGTCTGGTAATTTATCCATCTGTTTATTAATTAATGGCGTATTTTATTTTTTTATTATGCAAGCTAGCACTAATAACTATAAAAACGCTGTCTTCATTAGCTTTAATTGTATACTTAATATTTGGGTAATAACTCACAGTTTGACCAGGCAACAAATGTTTTTGACTGTCGCCAATACTCAATACCAACGAACCTTTGATTAGTATAATGCTTTCTTTAAGCAAAGCTTGAGTTCGAATCTCATCCTGATAATACCTCTGAGTATACACTTTATTTTTAGCCAAATCAAGTCTGTATAAGGCATAATGATCATTTATCTCTAACAGCTCTTTAAACACGCTGGACGATGTTTCTCTTTCGCTCTGTAATACTTCACTGATGGCCTGCAATGGATAAAGACCTCTTTTTATTAATTGCGACCCCGAATAATTAATATCATCATCAATACAAGCAAAAAGTTCTATTTTTGGCACAGCTACCTTCATTGGTAAGATGTATTTTCTGTCCTGACTTATTTCCAATTCAAATGGTGTTTCTAATGGGAACCTTCTTAATTTATAAAAAAATAATTTATTTATTGCGTCATAACCCTTCTTTTTATTAAAGACCAAACCAATTCTGTTTAGCATGGTCATTAGACTATATAAAAGATGGGTAAAAAATATTGGCAGTTTTATTCTTTCAGCTTTAATGACTTTATACAAAAAATCTTTTTTGAATATAGCAGCCGCTGATACTATACATAATCGTTCTTTAGTAGGAAAAAATAAATCTAAATTTTTTTTAGTAACATTGGCTAAGTCAATATATTTATGAGATTGGATTATGTCTGATTTACTAATAGCATTAAATCTTTCTCGCCAATGAGGAAGATATGTATACAACAAATAATCCGCATCATTATTAATCATTTCCTCAACTACTTTATTTAGAGTATCCTGAGGAGCAATGTTTAAATGATCTTCGTTCCAAATAAAAATATAATCACACTTTGCCTTAGTTATCATTTCTAAAGAATTTTTAAACCAACCGCCGCCAGCTCGCTTATCATCTAACAATTCAAATAAAACCATTTTATCACCCAACTCACCTTGCAAAAAAGCTATAACATCATTTCTTAAATCACCTCTAATATTTATCAACCAATTATCTGATATATCTTTAAAAGAATAAAAAGAATCTTTTAAATGCTGAAATCTTATTTGACTATTAATCAGCATGTTAGCAAAAATTGTTAAATTTTTATCATATACTTCCATATACTACTTTTCCTCACTCCAATATTTATTATTTACCCTTGGCTTTAAACCCACAAAAAACTCTACTAAAAATGCGTCTAGGGCTCTCATAAAAGAATATTTTAATCCCAACTTACCATCTTTATATAAACATTTCTTGAAATAAAGTTTTTTGAATCTAAAATTAAAATACCATATACCCCTAAAAACGTGACCGAAAAAACTCTTTGTTTTTGGAGTCCTTTCAATCTGTAACTCCAGTTGAAATAAAATTCTCTGAGGACGATATATATAATGATTCCATCTTTGCTGATGCCAAATAACACCATCAAAAGCTTCACTGTTTTTTTTATAATCCAACTGTTCATGCACTCTTCCCTCTTCGTCGGATCTAAAAAAAATCCCTAAATTATTTTTTATAATTCTTTCCAAATAATCTATGAGGTGTGGAACCACCTCATCTACTCGTTTTACTTTAGCAACTTCAGGACTGTTGTCTCTTAAAAAATATCTTACCCTCATTTTAAAATCAGAAGATAATC
>JAUYGA010000135.1 GCA_030690755.1 Nanobdellota archaeon | reverse complement strand
TTCTCTTATTCCTAAAATCACTAAAATAATACTCCGGCAAATAACATGCACGGGGAACAGGACAATCAGTATAATTATCAAGAGATACTGCATTCTTTAGTCCCCATTCATGGGCTGCCTTAATTTCGTCATAAATTTCTGAGTAATTCTTCAATTTAATTTTATCTATTTTAAAGTGAATTGGATAAATAATGCACGACTGACTTTTCTCTATCTTTTCATTAGGCCCAACCACAAAAGAAACATCTTCACACTCCTGTTTTGGTAAAAACTTAGTTTTATCAACAAATGGATCTACGAGCGAGATTTTTGGTGTAATGTAATAAGCTTTTGCAACTATACGATTACCCTCCCTGACTAAAAATGGAGAGACTGCAGGGGTAGCCCAACCCTCCTGAGAGGCCTGATACCTTTTGTTTTCTTCATCATAGACAACCTGGTTAAACAGATATTTCTTTTCAACTCCGTGATTGCCAGGCTCTATGAACTTTCTTAAATAAATTGACAATGAATTGTTGAACTCCATCTTTGAAAAAATATTAAAATAAGGTTCTACTATCTCCTTATCTTTTAGTTTTTCTGGGATTAAAACATTTGATCGATAGTTTGAATCAAACGAGTTTGTCAAATCCAAAACAGCAAAACCTCGGCCATAACTCCAACCATAAAATAACTGTGACTTAGTCATAACAAAACCTAAATTGTTCTTATAAATGTGATTGTTAAACATATCGCTTGCGAGATCATGACAAACTCTCTTATTTGAAAAAAGCCAATTCTTATCCGAACTTTCAACTTTTCCTGAACTAAAACTATTAGAATCAGGGATAAAAAAAGCAACATCTTCGGGCAGAGGATATAAGCAAATAGAATTCGCAAGTTCGTCAATTGATTTAACAGCTGCCCATTCTGAACCAAAAGACATTCTTTCAGCAACTAAATCCTTATAGTTTGAAACCTTTTTTCCCTTTTTTATGTAATTTTGTTTTCTAAGATCCTTGAGAATATGTTTCCAATTTTTTACTGACAACGACGATACTCTATTAAAATAGCTAATCTCTGTTAGAAAAGTATTTTCATAAGTCAGCCCGCCAGTTTTATAGTCATATGTAATAATAACATCAAACTTATCTTTTAATTCAGTTTTAGCATGGCCAGAGATAAATTCTTCAAAACGCGGCATGCTAACTGATTTCAATTCATATGTTGAAGAGATAGTTTTTACTGAATTCTTAAATGTGGAATAGGCATCCAATCTTTTTTCAAATAAATCAAAGTCTTTTACCTGAAAATTCCCTAATTCAGGATATTTTGATCCTTTCAGATAATCCTCAAAATCAGCAATATGTAACTTATTCAAATCATAACGCACTTTAACAGTGTTTACTCTTCTTTTCAAATCAGAATATTCATAAAATTGATCTTGTATCTCATCAGGGCTTAAAGAACCAACACCATTCAGCTTAACATATTTATTTCCCAATAAAAAATCACCAAAATCTGGTTGAGGCAAATTAGTATCTGATTTAATTTTCAACCTACTTATAGAATCTTTGAAACTTTCATACTGCCCATAAGAACCGACCAATTCATCCAAAGAAAAAGAAAGCATCTTACCATTAAGCTTTACTTCAAGATTTCTGTCCTTATGAAAGACATAATTAAAAAAAGAAGGCCTAGCAGCAATACTCAAATGGGCCTTTTTGTTAAATGAATCAGTTTCATACGAAAATCTTTGAAAACTAAAATACTCAGAGGTTAAAAGCGATGCCCCTGTTATGGTTGCTGCTAACAGATAAGGTATGAATTTTTTTACTGCTCGATCAATCAAACGAATGTTTTTTATTTTTTCCAACCTGGACAAAACAGCACTTGCATCATCAGGCCTTGCTTGAGCATCATAGCTGATGCAATCCATAATAAGATTACTTAGTTCAATAGGGATGTTTTTGTCCAGTTCATGCGGGGATTTGTAAGTATGCTTTCTGAATCTTACTGCCAAAATATCGCTGATGCTTTTAAAAAAATTATAGTTTGGCGCGCGTGTGAGTGTTTTCATTACAGCTAATTCAGTAACATAACGGGATTTTTGTTCATATTGCCTGCAGAATGCATTATTTAAAGCATCAGGTCCTTTATGCCCTATTAGTTCTCCAAGTTGGACCGCAAAAGGATCGCTTTCTTTAATAAAAGAATCAATTACTTCAAGACTACCTTCAAAAATATTAGCAACTGATTCAAGATCAGACAAAACCCCATCAGGTAACCGTGGAACTGATTTTACTGTTTCTGTAGGATGAACCCCTGTCAGGAGATGATAAAAAAGAATTCCTGTCGCATAAATATCGTCGCTGAATGCTGGTTTGTGCTTCTCTCCAGAAAGAATCATATCGGGAGTCATGAGCTTGACATTTGGAAGATTATGCGTAGCTATTCTACCAGTTATATTTTCATATGAGTAAACTGATTTACTCTTTTTCTCTTCAGCCCTTTGTTTCTTTAGCTTTGAAAAAATTTTAAATTTATCAACGACTTTCTTGAAACCGCTGCTTTTTTCCTGCGCCTTCTGGGCCATACCAACATCGGTGATTGCCAC
>JAUYGA010000130.1 GCA_030690755.1 Nanobdellota archaeon | reverse complement strand
TTCTGAAACCATGATACAACCTCTTTTTTAACGAACTGCCGCATAACATATTGGGCTTTATCGAATAAAGTAATTTTATAGTTTTTAAATGTTTCTATGATAAAAATTCTGTAGAAAATCTCACTCCGTTCGGGCAGCATCGGCAAAACTCTCGCCGTTTTTCTTCATTCCACCGCCGGAGTCCCTTAGGGATTATCCCCTCCAACTCTTTTTATGTCCTTATCAAAGGAGTTTTGCGAAGTGATGCTGCCTGCATTTTCTACAGAATTTATAATAAATAAATCGCAAAAAGAAAAAAAGAATAATAAAAAGAAAAGATTCAAAACTCGATTTTGACGTCTTGCTTTTCCTGCTCGCTTACCTTAAACATAAGCTCTTCCTTGTAATCCAGCTTTCTTGCGATAAACATGTCTGGGAAAGACTGAATCTTTATGTTGTAAGTGTTAACAGAGTCATTGTAAAACTCGCGTCTGTCAGCAAGCTCATTCTCAATGCCGCTTATCCTGTTTTGAAGCTGCAAAAACGTTTCGTTTGCTTTCAAATTAGGATAGTTTTCAGCGACAGCAAACAAAGTCTTCAACGTGCCGCTAATCATATTGTCTGCTTTAGCCATCTTCTCTTTTGAAGTGGCGTGCATCAAGGAGGTTCTTGCTTTAGTAAGCTCTTCGAGAGTTTTCTTCTCATGCTTCATATAGCCCTTGACACAAGCGACAAGCTTTGGAATCTCATCAGTTCTCTGCTTAAGCAGAACATCAATATTTGCCCAAGATTTTTTTATGTTGTTCTTCAGCATTATCAGACCATTATAGATTGAAATAATAAAGCCAATTACGCCGATTGCAACAAATACAATTATTACTCCCAATATAAATAAAAAACCAATCATTTTTCCACCCCGCTGTTTGTTTGATATATGTTATTATAAATTCTGAATATAAAGTCAATACATGAGTCAGTATACGAACTTGATAATTACCAAATAATTGACCTGGTTTTATTAAGGTTATGTTCTTTTAGCATATACTTCATTCATTGGAACACCCTATATCAACGATGGTAGTATTAGGATAAATATAAAATGAACAATTTTCTGGATAATACTGGCATTTTAATCTTACTCCAAATTTATTTCCTAATTCAAATTCATCGGCAATTGAACACTGTTTGTCATATCTTTTCATAAAAGAAAGATTTGATTTTCTAATTATGTATCTTGTGTACCAATACACATTGTCTTTATCTATCTGTTTGACATTAATGCACGTTCCTGCCTGCCCAGTATCAGTGACAATTAAAGGCATATATCCTTCAGGACAACCTGGCACACAGTTAGATTCGTTGTCTGACAAAGTATAACCTGTACAAAAAGATTCTTCAACACAACTTATGCCACCCATTGATCCTAGAGGTTTCTGTCCTTTTGGACAGACACAATCTTCATTAAAATTGGGGAATTTATCGCATATCATTTCAGACGCGTTTTTGATGAATAAACATTGGGAATATCCTCTATCTTCACCAGCATCAGATATGTAAACTCTTGCATATTCTTTAGGGCATGATTTAACGCAGGTTTCATTTAGAGAAAAATCTCCAACTTCATTGCATGAAACATTAATGCAATGATACATGTAATTTTTTGACCTATTGACACTATAAATATACTCTCTTGATTTCTTAACCAAACCATCAGGACACATGCAATCGATATTTTCAGGAGAATCAAAACAAGATAAATTGTAACTCTTATCTAGACAACGATATTTATAACGCACCGATTGAACACGATTCACATCAGTATAATAATACCAATAAGATTCCTTCAAGAAACCATTTGAACAGGTACAATTGGCGTCATCTGGAAAATCATTGCAGAAAACAACCTTTTTTTCTTCTTGCACACAACCCGCCAACATAACTAAAAGTAAAAAAAACATAAAAACATAGATTATTTTTATTGAATTGATTCCTTTCATTTTCAGCTCAGGGTCTAATTAATCTTCAGACAGATTAGTGTCTGTGCTTAACATTATAACTCTTTAATTAAAAAAGCTCCAAGTAGGCCAGTATGATTGCCAAGCAAACAACAGACAAAGTCGCTCCTCCTATCAGGCCCCCATAAACACTGAACTTGAAAGCCTTTAAGACATCCTTTTCAGGCTTGTCTGAAATGTAATAGAATTTCTCCGCATTCCCTTTTTTGATGATGGCATTTTCAACACCAATCGCTGCAGCGCCGATCTCGACAGAAGGATTCTTGTCTGCCGACCCCATAATATACAATTTATCTTTTGACGCGATAAAATATTCTCTATAGCGCATGGTCTTGCCAAACTTCCAAGATTTATAGGCAATATTTTTTTTTGCCAAAAAATCAATGACTATCTTTGGAGGTTCTTTTCCTCCGCCTGATCTGAATTCATGATCCATCGGGATGACAATCTCTGCATCCTTTGGGTCTATGGTAACTTTACCAGTATCATCCTGCAGATAAAAATTCTGCCGCGATTCACCCTGATTGACTGTCACCCATCTGCTGTTCTTGCCGCTCCTCCTGTATTCCTCAATAGTATACTTGTAATAAACGCACTTGCTATTTGAGAACGGGCTCAGAAAGATATTTTCTTTTTTTGTCTCAGCATTTTTCATAGGAACAGCTTTGCCATAAACCTCGACAAGACCCATAGCAAGAGACCTGATTTTAGAAGTCGGCGTGTTCTCTATCAGTTTTTTCTGCCTCATTCTAACAAAACCGCGATAGAACATGTAAATGCCTACAAAAAATCCTGCAATGGCATAAAAAAAAAGGTCTCCTTCCCCCATGAAAATATAATAATAGAGGGGGTTTTATAAATTATTCGTAATGAATTGCGTTATTGAAAAGTCCTCACTTTTGTTCTGGGTGCCGTCGGTTCGGCTGTTCAGTCTGTTTTGAATTGCAATTTTCTCTCTGGAACTCCGAAAATTGCTCGCAGAAGTTTTTAGAAGAGCCTCACAGAGTTGACGGCACCCTTCAACTTTTCAATAACGCCGCATAAACTTGACTAACTAAGACACTAGATCTTCTTCTTATTCAGGTCAATGCTCTGCTTAACATAACTTATCGCAGCCTCAAGCGAGGAATTTTTTAGAACAATCGCATTAAGCGCATCAGACATTATCTGAGGATAAGGACTTTGCCAGATGTTTCTTCCGACAGCCATACCCGCGGCACCATTATGGACAACGTCATATGCTTCTTTCAATATTTTTTCAGGAGCAGCTTTTGAACCGCCTGCAATTATTATTTTTGTTTTCCCAGCAGACTTGACCATCCACTGCAAATCTTTGACATTGCCATTATATTTCATTTTTGCAACATCTGCGCCAAGCTCTAATGCAACTCTTGCGCCGTAAGCCAAAACATCACCTTTAAGATCATTCTTTATCACTTTTCCTCTAGCATACATCCAGACAAAAATAGGCAGGCCATAATTACGCGCTTCTCTTTTAATCTCGCAGAATTCCTTGAAAATCTTAGCCTCATGCTCTGAGCCCAGATATATAGTATAACCAACACCCCTGGCGCCATACTCGACAGCTTCCTTGATGCTGCAGATTTGCGGAGAATAAGGTTCGCCTTTCACCAGACTTGTTTTTCCGTTGAGTTTTACAAGCAGAGGAACTTTTGTTTTCCCGCTATAATTATTGTAATACTTCTCAGCAAGACCTTTCTGAAAAATGAGACCAGTGAAACTGCCAGAAGTCGCTATATCCAGAATATAATTAGGATTAATATTCTTTTCATTAAAATCAACAGGACCATGCTCTATGCCCTGGTCGCACGCAAGAATCAATGCTTTGCCGTCACGATTGAAAAAATAATTGAGATTATTATCAACTTTTGACATCATACACCTCTTTTAAGACTATTTAATATTGAATTAGAATTAGAGTTTTTAAATGTTTTTGTATTTACTTCATCAGCTCAAGAACATCGCTAACACTTTTGATTTGTTTGATTATTTTTTTCTTTCTAAATAACTCTCAAAAGCAGAGTTTAAGTTCGGGATTAAATTGTGCTCTTTATATTCTTCAGGCTTGATCCACTTGAATTCGTCATGATCTTCGCTTAATTTAACTTTGTCTGTTTCAGCAAAACATTCGAAGAAGGTTGCTATGACCTGCCATTTTTCTCCCTTAACACAAGGTCTCCATTCATCTGCGTGAAACGGCTTTCCAACTTTAACTTTGAGCGAGGTTTCTTCTTCAATCTCTCGAAGCAAGCTTTCGTCAAATCTTTGGCCTGGTTCTACTCTACCTCCAACGATGTCAAATCTTCCTGCATTCGTTCCATCCTTATATTTAGAAGATTCTCTAACAACTAGAATTTTTCCATTGTGAACTATGAATGCTTTTGTTGCAGCAAATAATTTGTCTACCATGCAACTTAGTAATGTTATATTATTAAAAAATCTTTCTAAATTGTAATTATTAACTACTAATTAAGAGTAACATTTAAATAGATTTTAATATTATGCGAGCATTAAGGGGCATTAAAGAAACTACAATCATGGTACAAAACATATCTAGGTGGATAGTCGAAGGAAAAAAGTCAGGAATAGATTTAAGTTCATTAGGCCAAGATAAAATGGGAATGCACCAAACATTAGCTGAACTCGGTTTACCTCGCCCTCAAGTTCATATCATAAAAAAAGAAATACTTGATTCTAAAACTTCCAAAACCATCGATTCCATTTTTGAAGAATCTGATTTTTTCTGTCGTTTGATTCCAAAAGATAAATCAAAGATTCGTCCATACCGGTTGCGACTAAAATCCAAAAAAGATTTCATTAATTTTGTTTCAAAATACGAATTAGATAATTATATAATTCAGCTAGTGGAACGTGACGATGTCACTCATACAGGAGCAATTATTGTTCAAAAAGAAATTTATGAAAAGAAATCTGATATTACAGGAAGATGCATAGCTGAATTAGTTAAAGGTGATGGCCCAAATCTATTTCACGGATACAAAACACCAGTTCACGCAGAATTAGATTTTACGAGAGCAATTAAATACTCCCGGGAGGGAGCTTTTGCAGATGACTTATCAAGACAACTTATTTATCAGGCACTCAAACATATTGGTGGACCAAAAAATCCGTTTCCAGGTTATTATGAATTTAGTGTCTGGAATAAAGAAAAAATCGTTTTTAGAAACTACCAACCCCCAGAATCTCCTTGGGCAAAAATTTAATTTTTAAATTTTTTATCGTGTTATTTAAGAAGAGATAGAACATCACAAACTTTATTTATACAATCTTCGACTGTTTTCTTTCCAACTTCATCCTTTTCAAAAGGGGCCTGGCAGATACCGCCGAAATGGCTGTTATCTCCAACGATAATCATTCCATGAATGTGCGCCCATGCATGGATTACCTGCATCGCAAGTTCTTGCCCGCCATTTCTTGAACCGCCGATTGCGACACCTGCGCAAATCTTATTTTTTAATTTGAAACCATTCCTTCTTAACGAAACGCTTCTGTCCATCATTATTTTTACCTGAGCAGAAACACTGCCCATATAAACCGGAGAACAAACAATTATTGCATCTGCTTTTTCCATCTTCGGATAAATGCTCTGCATGCCATCCATTTTTACGCAAACGCCTTTTTTCTTACAACCATCGCAAGAAATGCATGGAGAGATAACCATGTCATGGACAATAACTACATCTGTATTGAAATTTCTTTTAAGAGCAACATCAGCGCAGAATTTAGCAATCTGTTCGCTGTTCTGGCCCGCTCTTGGGCTGCCGGAAATTATTAGGATTGATTTCATATTAACCTAGAAAGTGATAA
>JAUYGA010000006.1 GCA_030690755.1 Nanobdellota archaeon | reverse complement strand
TTCTGTTCAGAAGAGATCTTGGCAATCGTCTTCATCTGGTCAACTGCTAATGAAAGGTTTGTGCAATCAGAACATGATGGATCCTCTAAGACAACAACTGAAACCATCCCAAGAATATCCCCTGATGCAGCCTCTGTATAGGGCGCAGGTGTTTCTGTGAAAACCAAGGCATCATCAACTTTTTTAAACCCTTGCAGAGAACCGATTCTGTCTACTTCACCAGAGATAATAACAACAGGCAATTTGGTGATTTGATACTTATTTATGAAATCTTTTGCTCTCGATTCAGAATAGTCAATCTTTTCCTCTTTTGTAACATTGTAATTTATTCTCAAGTCAACCAAAACATCATCTATATTGAAACAATCAGTACAAAGGGAATTTGAGATAGCAATAAAATTCACCTTAGATAATCTGTTTTTTTCAGCAAACTCTTTTGCTGTCTTCTGTTCATCATATTTCTTGTTAAGATATATAAAACTAAAAATCAACATTATGACAACCAAAATACCTAATACTATGAGGCTGAGTTTTTTCGGAACCACCTTAAAAGAATAAAACTCTTCTTCTTGAACATCTGCACGGTCATGAACTTTATGATGCTTATGCTCATAAACTTTTTCATGCTCTTCTGAATGTTTTACATGATGCTCTTCATGTTTTGCATGCACGTGTTCGCGCTTCACATTCTTTTCTTGGTTAGATTCGTGACTGCCATGTCTTTTATCATGCGCTTCTTGATGCGAGTTGTTTTTATGTTTGTTATAATCAACATTCTTGTTTGAAGAATTTGGTTCATTTTTCGAAACAGCTTCAGCTTCTTCTGTTTTCTCTTCTGGTTTAGAATAAACATCTTCATCTTCAGAGCTATTAACATCATCATCTTCAGAAACGCTTTCTGATTCATCTTCATAATCATTTTCAGAATCTTTGTTTGAATCTATTTCAGAAGTCTCACTATCTTCGCTTGTTTCCTTATCATTTGAATTTTCATATTCAGAATCTTTATCATTTGAATTTTCACGATTTAAATTTTTACTCAAAAAAACCACCCCTTAAGTAAGTTAATTAGTCGGAATATTATATTATTATTTATTATTCTTGGTTGATAAGATTAATTAATTGATGAATAACTAATCAATATACCAAACCCTTTATTAATCCATTCGGCAACAGGAGAATATATAAATTTTTGCTTTTATTTTTATTTTAACTATGTTAATCTATTTTTTATTAAAATTTAGACAAAACCGCTTTAAACTATAGAAAACATTTTTAAATAACTGCTAGTTCAAATAAAATATGATATGCATAATAGCTTTAATTGTTTTTGGGATACTAGGAATATTCAGCGCAAGCTATAGGATAATTGCAAAAGAAGCATTTGACTGCGTATTCAGAAAAATAACATTCAGAAAATGCGATACTGGCCTTGACCAGAGATTAAAAAGCCAGATAACTGGCAAACTAATGAGACATAATTATACTGCTGGTTCTTGGGTTTTCAGACATTTTGAAATTCTTTCATGGATTTTTACAATAATGATGATTGTCAGCTTAGGATATAGCGCACAAGGCATCTACAATTATGCAAAATATGGAAATTGCAATGGCCCGCAAGGCGGTTTTTGCATTTTTGATCCATTCAACAGCGGAAACGCACAAAATCCCATAGGCGACTTAAGTTGCCAAACAGGAAATCATAATACAACAAATAAGTTAGTGCCCCCTTCAACAGATGATGACCCGTACCTTGGACCGGAAAACGCCGCAGTTGTATTGATAGAAGTTGGATGCTTCCAGTGTCCTGCTACAAAAGAAGCGCAACCTGCAATAGAAAAGATTGCCGCAGACTATCGTGATACTGTCAAAATCGTGTTTGTTGATTTACCAATAGTAGACATACACAACAATTCAGAATTATCAGCAGAAGCTGCTGAATGCGCTCGCGAACAAGGCAAGTTTTGGGAATATGGAACACTACTGTTCAACAACCAGCCAAAAGCAGATAATTCAGACCTGATAAATTATGCTAAAGACATCAAACTTAATGAGACTCAATTTTCAGACTGCTTAAATTCTGGAAAATACTCAGCTAATGTAAAACAGGACCTTGATGAAAGCACCTCACGCGGATATTATGGCACACCAACCATATTCGTAAACAACCAGTTTTTTGTAGGACCTCAGGATTATAAAACTCTGAAGCAAGCAATTGATGAAGAGCTTGCCAAGCCGAAAATAACACCAATACCTGGAGAGAAAACTGAGAATGACATAACACCCGTCATTGAACAGCCAACCAGCAATTCAACCCAAAACATCAGTTTGGACATCATTTCAAACAATTCTCAAAATTCTTTATTTATTAATGAATCCATTAACAATCAAAGCTAATTTAAAATATTAACATAAAAAAATATTATTGATTTAAAATGAATATCGAGAACATCAGGAAAGATTTTCCGATTCTGGACAAGAAAATAAATGGAAGGCCTATCGTATACTTTGACAATGCCTGCGTCACATTAAAACCAAAACAAGTCACCGAAGCAATGCGAGGATATTATGAAGACTATACCTCATGCGCTGGAAGAAGCGCGCATAAATTCGGAAAACGCGTGACAGAAGAGGTCTTAAAATCTCGAAAAACTTTGCAAAGATTTGTTGGCGCAAAAAATGAAAAAGAGATTGTATTCACAAGAAACACTACAGAAGCAATAAACCTTGTTGCAAACTGCCTGAACCTTGAAAAAGGCTCCGCGGTATTAAACAGCGACAAGGAGCATAACTCCAATTTGGTGCCATGGCAATTTCTAGAGAAAAGAATCGGAATAAAACACGAAATTCTACAAGGCAATGATGATGGAACATTCAAACTTGATAAGTTTGAAGAAAGAATGAGTTTAGGCAATGTGAAACTGGTTGCAATGGTGCATATATCCAATCTTGATGGCGCGACAAACCCAATAAAAGAGATAACAAAAATAGCACATGACGCTGGCGCGCTTGTGCTAGTTGACGCTGCACAAGCAATGCCTCATAAAGAGATAGATGTAAGAAAACTTAATGTCGATTTCATGGCATTCTCTGGACATAAAATGCTTGGCCCGAGCGGAATTGGCGCATTATATGCAAAATACCATCTGCTTGACGAAATGTCGCCATTCATGGTCGGAGGAGATACTGTAGTTGACACAACATATCACTCAGCGCAACTTGAGAAACCTCCTGAAAAATTTGAAGCGGGACTGCAAGATTATGCAGGTATTATTGGTTTTGCAGCTGCAGCAGAATACCTTACAAAAATTGGGAAGGAAAACATCTGCAAACATGAAACATCCCTAAACAGGAAGATAAGCGAAGAAATAAGTTCAATAAACCAGCTGAAGATTATTGGACCAAAAGCTGCAGAAGAAAGAAGCGGGATAATAAGTTTCAACATAGGCAAGAAAAATCCACATGACATCGCATTGATGCTTGATTCTGTGCACAACATAATGATAAGAAGCGGAGCTCACTGCGTTAATTCATGGTTTAATGCCCACAATCTCAGCGGAAGCGCAAGAGCATCATTATATTTGTATAACACCGTTGAAGAAACCAACATTTTTGTTGATTCGCTAAAAAAGCTCTCTAATGTTATTTAATTCTCAATAATGAACTCTGAATTTTATTATTTCTTTCTTTTTTAAACAACAACACATCAATAATAAACTCAAAATTAACAAAAAGAATTTAAACTGCTCAACTAACATAAACCTATGAATGTATATTTTGCAGTAGTTGAAATTTTTGTATATTTGATGTTTATACTTCTAGTGGCATTGCAGTTCAAAAAGCCTAAAAAATACAGAAAAACTCACATTTTGTTTGCAGGACTGGCATTTGGATTAATTCTTGAAATATTCAACATAATGATATGGCATACATACAGCTATGGAAACGTCTTCCTGATTTACATACATGGCATTCCTTTAGGAATAGGCGCGGCATGGGCAGTCATATTGCACATAGCAATGACTGTTTCAAACAGAATAGGCAAAGCGCATCAAATCCCTGAATTCGTTCTGCCTTTCGTTGATGCATTAATGGTCATGAGCTTTGATATTGTTCTTGATGTTTTAGCAGTAAGATATGGCGGCTGGAACTGGCTCATACCCAGCTCTGTAGAA
Source organism: Nanobdellota archaeon (assembly GCA_030690755.1). GTDB lineage: Archaea > Nanobdellota > Nanobdellia > Woesearchaeales > JAUYGA01 > JAUYGA01. Next base: position 449 of record JAUYGA010000006.1, on the reverse strand, counting down.
TGGTTTGGAGTCCCTTATGAAAATTTTGCAGGATGGATTTTTGTTGCATTGGCATTCTCAATAATAGTCAGATTCTCCTCAATAATTGAGAAAGTCGTCCTTCTAAGGAAAAAACCTAAAATCATAATAAGACTTACAAGACTTTTGATCCCAGTTACATCATATATGTTGCTGCTGCTGATTTTCATCCCATGCACAATATTAATCAACACAATATACCTAATAAAAAACTATAATGTATCTGGTTTAACCACCCTCTCCATAAAAAAGTTCTTGGCGCATGACCCGACCATAGTTTATGATGTCTGGATCTCTCAAATTAAAGAAATAATGTTTATCTTATTGTTAGTAGCTATGTTAGTTGTTGTCCTATATTACTTCGTCAAGCGCGGAGTTTTGAGTGCTGAAAACCTTAAAATAGAGAAAAAATATCAAAATTTCAAAAAAAT
>JAUYGA010000118.1 GCA_030690755.1 Nanobdellota archaeon | reverse complement strand
CTTTATCATAACTTCCTGAAATCCAACTTCTTCCGCTATCAATGAATGCATGTCTTTATCCCACTTATTCTTAAGCTTCTTTGCCTTGTTGAACATTTTAGTTATGTCTAATTCATTCCCTGCTTGTTCGCACTTCTTTTTTACCAACTCCAGATTAATGGGCATTTTCATTTGTATTATTTTGTATAAATCAAAATGGTCTCTGGGTTTGTTTCTCCCGATAGCAGCAGCCATTTTCTCTGCAAACATTTCTTCTTTCGCAAGAGTATTGCAGTAAAATTCAGGAATGTGATTTCTATAAAAGTGGTTTATCTTATGCCTTTCAGGGTTCAGTAAAAGCCGAGCTCTTTTGTTTAAATCAATAAATACCGCATCATCTTGATTAGAGAAACCTTTGAAATGCACAACCAGCCTCATAAAACCTGCAACGTTTTTGTCAGCGGTTATCTCGCCAAACAAACTCTCCCTTTTGATTTTTTCAACTATCTCTTTGCTAACTTCTTCAATATCGCGTGTAACTGTGAAATCAATGTCTTCGCTTAGTCTTGAATAATCTAAAAAGATTTTTTGTAATGCAGTTCCACCATTAAAGTACAGCCCTTCGACATCTTTTAACAAATACAATAACATCGTAACAAAGTAGTCTTTTTCCACCATTAATTGGTCAAATGGCTGCTGCGAAGCAATATTCTTGAATTCATCCAGGGTTAATTTCTTGATTTTATCCATTTCCGAGAATCCTCCTTGCCGAGAACTTTAAAATTATGCCCCCAGATTTTTTTTGTAACTGCTCTTTTAATTTTGTTTTTTGTGGTTCTGTGAAATACGAGCCTCGCTGTAAGGATTTTTGCTTTTCCCTGCCTCTTGGTTGTGTAAATATCGGTTTGCATAGGAATCTGGTCTGTAAGCCTCCAATAGTTAGCGGCAGCATACCCTCCTATGAAATAATCCTCGCCATCGCAGATTTCGTCAGCTATCACATAAGGGTGCTCTGTCCACAAGCCAGTTCTGGCTTTTATCGGCACAAGATAGTATTTTGTTCTATTTAGATTAACTATCCTTTTTTTCTTGATTAAATTCTTAACAATGTTGTATCTTTGCATCTTGTTTTTTGCGAACTTGTCTATGTCCTTTGAAGTGAAAAAATACCTCTTATCAAACTCTAATGAAGAGATTATTTCAATTTCCTTCTTAGATATTCCTTGCATTTTAACATCCATCAGTAATATTATAACTATTGGATGTTATAAGTATATAAACCTTCCGATTTTTCAGGCGAAAATAGAATTATGTCTTAATTGACTATGAGAAATAAAAATTTATTCTTGAACTGCAGATGCGCCATCTTGCAAGCTAGGAAACATTGGCTGGCCATCATATTTCATGCTTTTGAACATTTCTGTTTCCTTAGAAGTCAACTCAACTCCGCTTGGAATGAAAAAAGTTTCAGCCATTCTGACAAACATCTCATTGAAGTAAAGCTCAGTTTGATATTTTAACAGATAATCCGCAACCAAAAGACCGAACTCAAATTTACCGACTTGGTATTTGGTTTCTGCAACATAAGAAAGAACATTGAATGAGATATAACCAGAATGATCAATGTACTTGTCTATCTGATTTAACTCATCAAAATTTTCTGCATTCGCTATTGTTTGCAATATTTCTGTATCTAATCCATGCTGTTCAAAGTAATCATAGTATACCGGATCGATCTCTGGCCGAAACTCCCCTGTATTTTCATCAACCAATACGCCTATATGAAGCGAAGAAGGATCGTCATAGGATCTTTCAGCGAGAAAGCCCTCCTTATCCAGCATTAGTGCAATCAAGTAATTCTGAACATCTGATTTAGAATCAGGATAAAACGAGTTTCCCTCAAAAGCAAATTTTAGCCAATCGCCGTGATATAATACAGGTACGGCATTTTCAGTATATATCTTTGCAACAGTCTTGGCATAAAGCACGCGCTCATTGCTGTATCCGTTGCCTAAATACTGGTCAATGATTATATTTTTGAAATCCCGCTTTGACGGACCTTCATAGAGCGGATCTTCAAATATTCCTTTATAAGAAATATTTGACACTTCATCAATTCCATAGAGATAATGCAATATCTCATGCGGCAGAGCTTGTTTAAGATTGGCAACTTGAGATTTAACAAGATTCAGATTTTTAACAAAATCATCGTACCGATCAAGTATGACATAACTGAAGGATTCTGGATCTGTTGTTTGAAGGTTCGGCTGCTCTTTGATAATGCGTTCATAGTCAGAAAACCAGTTTTCCATCTCCCTTGGTCTTAAACATAACTGATCCACAGAATTAGTGTTTGCATTAAATTTGCCAACTTCTGGCGTATCAACAGAAACCATTTTTTGATTGATGCCAAAGCTGATTGGACGGTTTTCATTCAGACCAATTTTTTCCACAAGTCCATTAAACATTGATTTGGCTGCATTGAAATCCTGATCAGTAACGCAAATCTGCTCAGGAAATTGGCCATTATACTGTTCAAAGAAACTTTTCATGACATATAATTTGTAATCAATAGGAACTACCAGATGAATGTGAGGACTTCCACGAATAGAATCTAGATTAATTTCGAGTTTGGTTTTTTGGCCTTCAGCTGAATGAGCAGTCGCTGGCGTAATTGCGTTCAGAGCAGCAAACATTCCAATTCCTGTCATAAATCTTTTGAAATTAATTATCCTCATAATAATCGCTCTCGTAATTTAATTATGTGCAAATTGGTCTACCTTACTTTTGACTTGCAGATACTGTACCTTGCGCATCTGGAAATATCGGCACACCATCATATTTCATGCTTTTGAACAT
>JAUYGA010000117.1 GCA_030690755.1 Nanobdellota archaeon | reverse complement strand
GCCTATTTTTTCTAACAATTTAACAGCATGCACTCTATGTGGAAAACCATTTGATTCATCAACAATGTAATCATTCAAATAATCAACAGAGCTGTTCCCACCTATGTTGGCTAACTCATACAAAGCAGTACATACATCATCATTTGAATAAAAGTGCCTCCATTCAGAATTTTTCTTAAGGTAATTAATTAAATCAGGAACTAATCTTTGAGGTCTTCTTCCAGAACTTCTTGCTATTTCTTCTTTCTCAACTAAAAGATTTTCTTTTTTTTGCACATCTTCCGCAAAAAGAATTGTTTCTTCAGGTTCAAATTTTTTCAATGCATCAAGCAGAACTGTTTTTTCAAGATCTAAAAAATATTTTCTACCTTTTAAAAGATTAGGTATTTCTTGCCGCCTCAAGTTTTCATTTAATTGTTCCTTAATAAAAACCAAACTTTCAGGACATTCAATCTCTGCTAATGCATCAATTAGGCGGTGTCTTTCATAATAAAAATTGTCTAAATACAACTCGATCAATAAGGGAACAGCTTTTTTGTCATTGAACTTTCCTAAGTGCTCAGCAGCATACTCTCTTTTGGTATTATTCCTATTTTTTGCATAATCCATTAAGAACTGGAAGACTTTTTCCCCACCTATATTCGCGAGCACGCTCATCGGATGTGATCTTCTACAGGTAGACTTATCAGTCATATAATTAATCAGAGCAGGAATTGCATTTTGACCTATTTTTTCTATCTTGTCCAGCAAACGCATATCATTTTGACCCACAGCATGCCACACCATGTATTTGATTAAAGGACTATCTGAAACATCAACAGAAACATCAAATAAATCATCACCTATCCAACATTCGCTTGCTAACCTGCTTATCTCATCAGTCACAAAATCATTTTTTATTATTTCTTTTCTTGGGTCGTTGGTTATTAGTTTAGAAGCCAAAACTAAATCGCTTATAAACGGCGAATATATTCGAATTTGTCCATTTTCTTGGCCATCTTTTTTTGTGTTAAAGTAACTTTCTGCAACAATACTTATTAACTCATGACATTTTTCAGATTCCAACATCGTTGCAGTGCCAATCAATACTTTTTTACAATCTGGCAACAAAGATTTTCCTTCAACACCCCACAACTCTTTGTCCTCTTCATAACTCCAGAAATTATCATAAGCCTCTCTGACAGACAATCTTCCAGAATTAATCTCAGCAGCAAACTCCTGAGCAGTAAGCTGCTCATTAAAAGAAACCATTGTTGAATGGAGAGACTTATTATTATCTTCAAAAAAGATTCCTGTTTCCGCTATTTTTTCAAGAGGGAGCATTTTGTTTCATTTCTCGTTAGTCTTTCTTTTTTCAAGTTCATCTTTTAGGCTCCACCTTCCTTTAAGAATATCCAGAGTTTCATCATGCGAAATAATGGTTTTATCATTCACAGTCATATAGGCTGCGATTTTCTGCAACTTAGGCATAATCTCTTCGAGATATCCGTTTTTTATTTCATTAAAAAAAACAAGTCGATTCTCTTTATACTCCAAATCGCTCTCACTAGGTGTTTTTGGAGGGTAAGAAAAAAGCGAAGGATTTCTCCTGCGTGCATGCTCCCAAACAAACAATTCTATACCTTTCTGCATTATTTCTGCAGGGCTTACTTGACTATTTGTATCGACTGAACCGGGATTCTCTTTGTAAATCTCAGTTATAAAATATACCATCAACCAATTATTTTTGACATCTGAACTCTGGTTTTTTATGAATTCACTCAATTTTCCTACTGCAGCTTTGTTTTCAAATCTTTCAGAAAGATAGCTATCAAGATTTTTAATTATTGAAGCAGGATCGATGTTATAAGTCTTAACACCGCCCTTGCCTAAGTTGCCTGATTCATATTCTGAGAAAGATTCATATCTTGATGTAATAATTACCTTACCTAGTTTGGACATATCAGAAACAAGCGAGTCAAAAATATGAATTGGTTTTAATGAATGGTGCAACTCATCAAATCCATCAAGGATAAAAACAAAGTTTTTCCCATTATTTCGGTACGTTTCTATCTTTTTTTCTGCTAAATGAGAAACTCCTCCTGTGAGAATTGCCATCAACGTTTCATACTCGCTTTTTCCAGTTTTATTTTTTATTTCTTGATCAAAAATACTTTTTGTTTCTCTGAGTCTAATGAAAACAGGTATATACTCTTCACTAACTAGATTTTTTATACTGTTTTCAGGCATTAACCTACTTGCCAGATCTAAACAACAGGTTGTTTTTCCTAGACCGCAATTAGCCAATACGAGAGATGGAGAATTATCATTTAACAATTCTTCAAGAGCACATGACTTTTTGATATCCTTATTAGATTCATCCTTCCGTAAAGTGTAAAATTCTGTTTTGACTATTCCTGTTCCTTTACGAACTTTTTCATCTGGAAAATTTTCTCTTAAAGTTGAAATTTCTTTTTCCGTTTGGCTAATGATACTTTGGATTATCGCAGGATCATTAAGGTATCTGAATGCGCGAATCTTCCCATTGGGCGCATCCATTCTAACCAAAAAACTCTCGCCTCTAGAAGGTAATTTTTCTCTTTTTATTATTCGCACTTGTCCAGGGGAGTCGTACTCACCGAAGAAACTATATAAATTATCAATAGTTCCTGAGTGAGTTACGATTTGTATTCTTTTTCCAAAAACTAACTCATAAAGAAGTTTTTTGTCTAAAAACAAAGACATAAACGACTTAACCCTGATATCCATATAAGTCTTTACTTCTGTTATTGGCTGCCAATCCTTACCTTCCATACAATAATAAATAGAGGATTTCATTACCAAGGCATTCATTATTTCATCCAATTTTTTTTTAGGATTTTTCTCGCCGAGTTGCTCAAATCGCTTCATTTGAAGATCGCAACAGGATTTTTCTATTATTTGTAATCTGATTTTTTCTGAATTAATTTCGGCTTTAATTTCATCATCACTTTTTCCATTCTCTTTCCATTTTTTTCCCAGCTTCTCAATTCTTTCATCTATTGTCTTTTCAGGAAAAAGTTCCATAAGACCATAAAACTGCGATCTCAACAAAGGGGTTGGTATGATTCCCAAATCAAGAGCATATCTGACCCACCCAATATGAGTCTCTTTTTCCATAATACCAAAATTATGTTCTAAAGAGGAAGGGGTTTTTTCTATCAGGTTGAGAAGCTTTTCATCATCAAGTTTCTCTGGAAAATATTTGGCAATTGAATGATGAATTGTCCTAGGCAGATCACTCGATATTATTATCTGACCTTGTACTTTTTCATCAAGAAACGACTTTGCTTTCTTACAGCCTTTTTGCGATAATGCCCCGCCTGATTGGCCTGCATAAAGTTCAAGTTCATTAGTTATTGCGTCTCCATGAGCATCAACTATTATTTCGAAAAAGTCCTTATCAAGAATTGGTTCAACTTTTTTTAATTGCGCGCTAATAAGATCGAATGCTATTTTTTTTGATTTCCCGATAAACGTGTTCAACTTATTGACATAACCCACATTCTCTCTAGACGAAACTGCATATTTTTCTTTATAGAACTTCAACACAGAATTAATTAGTGGTTTTTCATCTATAGATGGTATCAAATGCATCCCCCCAAATATAGTCGTCGGTAAGATAAATCAGTATATAAACCTTTTTATTTTTAACTCAAGAGTAGTAAAGAATTCGTAATACAGAAAAAGTTCAAAAAACAAACAAAAAAACGAACCAAAAACAGGCAATTTCACCCAAACAAACCCTTAACAACAATCGTCGCATAAGAGCCTTTCTGCAGCTTGAACTTAAGTATGCATTTCTTCTTTCCAGCATTCAAATCATCATCAGAAAATTCATATGAGAACTCATCAACATCAACAAAAGCATCTCTTATGTCTCCTGAACAAGTCAACTCAGGAAGTTCCCTTATGATGAAACTCCTTCTGGAAATATTCTCTTTTTCAATTATCTCATCAACATATTCAGAAACGGAAAACCTGTTGTCAGTGTCAAAGCCGACTATCGGAACTTCTGTATTGTCGACCAAATCCCGAGGAAAAATAAATTTGCCAAGGGAATAGTCAACCTCTTTGTAATCATCAGAATTCGCTTTGATATACTCCCCTAAAACCTGGTTGAACAGAAAAGATTGGTATGCATGAAGATACATCAAAAGGATTTTTTTCGGAAGTCTCCGGATAGCGCCGATGAAATCCGTAGGATTCTGCTTCAGATAAAATGAAACATCGCTGTTTGTCTTAGAAATAAGCTCAGCCGCCTTCTTGAAATCCCGCTTGACAATCGCTCTTCCTGCTTCGCAGTTGTTTGTTGAAAACCTCTGCTCGTCGAAATAATTAGGAATATATGGTTCGCGCTCAAAATTGTCAAGAGCTTCTGAAGAACTTTCATCGTCAAGGTTTCTGACAGCAACCTCAAAATGATTGCCATCAAGCTCACCCAAGCAGATTGGCGCATTAGAAAAACCCAAAAATTCAATTTCAATTCTATCCGCCTTAAAATCCTTTAATTTTCTGACATTACTCCCTTTTATAGAGATATATTGCTCAGTCACAGCATGCCTGTCTTTTGTTCCAGCATAACCTATTGTTTTC
>JAUYGA010000116.1 GCA_030690755.1 Nanobdellota archaeon | reverse complement strand
TTTTATCCCGGTGAATACAATGTTAGTTTGGAATATTATATGAATTATTATGGAACTATGCCGGATGCGTCTGACCAGATGATAATTAAAGTTGTCTCAACAGATTTTTTAATATCTGCTGTGGGGAATGAAAAAGATTTTTTTGTGGAATTATCAAACAATACTAATTATGATGCCGATATTTCAAATTGGATTTTAGCAAGCACTAGAAAAAGTTTTGTAATGCCTCGAAATACGATAATCGGATCAAAAAAGAAGATAGTTTTTTCTTCCAAGATTACTGGTTTTTCTCTTGAAGATAAAAAAACTTTAAAATTAATGACACCACAAGGTGAATTGATTTTTGACTACGGAGCTTCTATGGTTGTTCCGATTACAACTGCTCCTGTTCCAGCTAAAATTTCAATTCAGAAAAAGATATCTCCTGTCGCAGTCCAATCGTTAGAAAAAATAGTATCTATTTCAAAAGAACAAATTCCAACTTCGACTGGTTTGAGTTTGAATGAATCTGGAGAAAATATTTTAGCTTCTGTTGTTTCTAGAGATGTTGTAAAAGATTATCCGATTCGCGCGTATATTTTGACATTTATTTTAACAATTTTTATTGGAGTCAGCGCGGGCGTAGTGTATTTCATTCGTCAAAAGAGAACTGTTTTCAAAGCTGGAGATGATTTTAAAATTTTAGATTAAAACCAGTCCAGACTGTGCTTTGGGCGCTGGTTTTGCTTCATCTTATAATTTTTGCTATATTTAATTTATGCTAAAAATCGGAATTGAGTGAGTACACCACGACATTCTGATGATAAATCTATTCCATTTATGTTTACTGTAAAGATTCCATCTCCACTGCAAAGGGGAGTAGGCTATGGCTTTAGGCCAGCTACAAGGCCTGCTAGTGATTCTATTTTGGATTCTTAATAAAAGTATAAGGAAATGAAGATGGGGATAGTGAGAAGGCAAGATGGCCCCCGTGCCTCCTTTAGTAGGTACTTAGTATGGAGTTGGAAAATAAGCCCTAAAACGGGGTAGGTGGACAATCAAGATCACTACCGGTGCCTTTTATGGGGTTACATATACTTGTTTTGTTTTGTAGGCAGATATAGTATATAATATAATTATATGGAAAATCTAAGAGAAAATTTTCTAAATGTTTATGCAAATCTTCCTCTTGGCTTAAGGGATGATATTATTTTGGTTATTGACAATGAATCATTAACATGGAATGTTGCTTACTTAGAAGTAAAGGCTAATACAGATCTTAGTAGCAAGATTCTTAAAGAATTAAAAGAGCTTAATTTAATATAAATGGAAAAGACAATTTCACAAAAAGAAAAAGAAGTTATCATAGCAAGACTTGAGGCTATTTCTCCTGATTTGTTTTTTTCTGTCGGTTCAGGTAATAAAAGTTTTTCAAAAAAAGATTTAATTGAAGAGATAAATAAAAATACTGAAATCGGAAAGGATTTTGTTAAATCACAATTTGAGTTCCTCCGCGCACTTAAGAATGGTTCTCTAATGAATGTATTGACCGCTCAGTAGAAAATAAATATGTCCCGTATCTTACTAGTTTCTAATGCACACCACGATAATCAAACTGAGTATTTAACCTCTTGGTTTGAAAAAGTTGTTGAAGTTGCTAAGAAACAAAATGATATTAAGATAATAGAACTCAAGAAAGAACAGGCAAACAAGAAAAATCTTGTTGAAATGATTGAAAAGGAAAATCCGCAATTTATTATTTTTAATGGTCATGGAAATGATGATTCAATTTGTGGATTTAATCATGAAATATTAATTAAATGTGATGATAATGAGGTTCTTTTGTCAGGAAAAATTGTTCATTCTATGGCTTGCAAGTGCGCTAATATTTTAGGCGGTAAATGTATTACTTTAGGAACTAAATGCTTTATTGGTTATAAAGAGGATTTTGAACTTTGGAGTACTAAGCAAAAAACTAAAGAGGATCAGCTAAAAGATGGAATGGCTGGTTTTTTTCTTAACCCAGCCTATGAAGCAATAATTGCATTAGTTGAGGGCAGTAATGCAGGTGAGGCTTTTAGAAGATCTCAAAATATGTATAAAGAAAATATTCTTACTCTAATTACAAGTAAAAATACACATTACAGTACAATTGTTGCTAATAGTCTCTATAGTAATTTTCAAAACCAAGTTTGCCTAGGAGACAAAATTACATCTTTTTAAGTTAGTTATTTAATGTTATCTTTTCAATTTTTTAGTTTTTGGATAGTTAGATAATATTACTTTAAGTGTCCTTATTTTTTAATTTATATATATATATTAAATTCCTTTATGTCTTAAACATGAATCGTATTCTATTTTAGAAGCATTTCTAATAACTTTTTCTACAGGGCCTGCCGGAATAGCTGGTCTAGGAGATTCTTGAAGTTGTTCTACGGAAGAATGACTATCTATTTCCATGTAAGCACATAGCCCGTCAGATAATTTATTAAAATTATTTCCACATAGGTTTTTATAATCTCTCTGTATTTTTTCGAACTTTTTTACAGCTTCTTCTTTGGTTACTCCATTAAATGCAGGGATAGATGGAGTTTGAGTCGTATAGGTAAACCAAGAACATTGTTTTTTAATAAAGATTGGTCTCAGTTCATACCAATAAAAAGCACCGCCTATTACAAGCAAGAAAAAGAGAACAAGTTTGTAATCTTTTAATTTTATTAAAATTTCTTTTAACTTGTTTTTCATAAAGGTTTAGGCTACTTTAAACATATTAAGTTATGTTGAAATAATACAACTATTTGTGTATGCTAGCAATATGAAGTCGTCCGGATTAATACTCAGAAGATATTTAGGCAAAAACTCAAAGAAAAATAAGGGTCTTAAATTTTTGTTTGAAAATAAAGATTTTTTATCTGAAGTTAATGAAATTAGAAAATCACAGGAAATAGATCCATAAGCATCCCAAGCGCTCCATGACTTGAAATTTGAAGCAAAAAAGGCGATAGTTAGAAGTATTATAGATAGAGTGGTCGGAACAAGAGAAGCATTACAAATTTATGGATATATTCCAATAACAAATATCAATGTCTGCACTAGCTATCGGAATTGTTGGTTTGCCAAATGTTGGGAAATCCACGCTTTTTAACGCTCTAACAAAACAAAGCGTGCCGGCGGAAAATTATCCTTTCTGCACGATTGATCCGTCGGTGGGTATTGTGCCTGTGCCAGATGATAGGTTAGACAAGCTTTCGGTTATGGCGAAGTCAAAGAAAACTATTCCCGCAGTAGTTGAATTTGTAGATATCGCAGGTTTA
>JAUYGA010000115.1 GCA_030690755.1 Nanobdellota archaeon | reverse complement strand
ATGGTAAATTAATACTATTTTCATTGATTTTATCACTGATTATTTTTAATGATTGTCAGACTAACAGTTTAACAACTTTTTTTGGTTAATATGCAGGTTAATATATATTGAGATGTTTTAAATGAAAGAGAAAACTAAATTGATTGTTTTATCATTCTTTTTAATGACAATCTTATTGTTTTTCATGAGGGCTACAATCACTGGGTTTGTCGCTTCTCCTGTCGAATATAAGGATTTATGCAGGTTTGATGATGAATGCCGTTATGGCAAGAGCTGCTGTGTTTCTTATGAAAAAGAGCATATTGGGCTCTGCATGGATAATTGTCAAAGCAGGCAGTTCATATGTTCTTATGACTCTGATTGTGAATATGGCAATGTTTGCTGCAAATCTGAAGGTTCACTGGGGATATGCGGCAAGGCAGATGCTTGTGTGGATGCGCCGATACTTAACAAGAACTTATATGATAAATTGAGAAAAGTTGAGCCTGCTTTAGAGAGTCCTGTTCCTCTTTCTTTCAAAGAATATGTCTTGAGATACAGGTTGGCCATCCTGGTTGAGATTGCCCTGTTGGTTGTCTTGCTTGTTTTATTGTATGGTTTTATCAAGGAAAAAAATGAAAATTAGTAATATTTATAAATAAATCATTTATTCCTACCTATATCAAACACTATAAGATACTAATTTGGTATCATAAGCGATTACGATTTGGTCTATGTCAAGTGACATCAAGTGTTTTGAGTCGTCCCGTATACTACCATCAAGGTAGGAGGGTAGAATGGAAAAAGAAGAAATAAAGAAAGCTATTGATGAATTGAAGCAGAAATCAAAGAAAAGGAATTTCTCACAGACTTATGATATGATTATTAATCTTAAGGATCTTGATTTTAAAAAACCTGAACAACAGGTTGATTTCTTTTTGCAGCTTAACCATGGACTTGGAAGAAAAGTCAAAGTATGCGCTTTTGTCGGTCCTGAATCAAAGGAAAACGCAGAAGCTGCGTGTGATAAGGTAATTCTAGAGGATGACTTTCTTCAGTACAAAGATAAGAAACTTGTAAAGAAGCTTGCAAACGAATTTGATTTTTTTATTGCTCAGGCTAATCTGATGGCAAAGGTCGCTGCCACTTTCGGTAGAGTTCTAGGAACAAGAGGCAAGATGCCAAATCCGAAAGCGGGATGTGTTTTCCCTCCAAAAGGAAACCTTAAGCCTTTGTATGAGAAGTTGCAGAAGACAATTAAGCTTTCTGCTAAGAAGGATCCTATTATTCATTGTAAAATAGGCAAGGAAGATATGCCTGACGAGGAGATTATTGACAACATAATTTTGGTTTATAATCAGGTCATTCATCATTTGCCTAAAGAAAAGAATAATATGAAGTCAGTTTATATTAAATTGACGATGAGTGAACCCTTGAAAATAATGTAATTTTTTAAAATAATTAGTGATTTATTGAGAATAATTAAATGATTTTTTGGTAATAAAAAATGGTAAAGAAAGCGCATGTTTCGGAAGAAAAAAAGCAGACTGTTAAGGATTTTGTAAAGCTCTGCAAGGACTATCCTATTATAGGAATAGTCAATATGGAGAATCTTCCTGCTCCTCAGCTTACAAATATGAGGGCTCAACTTAGGGAGAAAGTTCTCATTAGGATGACTAAGAAAAACATAATCACTATTGTCATTAACCAGGTTAAGGCAGACAAGCCAGGCATAGAGAAGATTCTTGAATTCAATAAAGGCATGCCTGCATTGCTTTTTACCAAAGAAAATCCTTTTTCTTTGATGAGAACACTTAACAGAAATAAGTCAAGCGCTCCTGCAAAAGCAGGTCAGATTGCTCCTAAAGACATCATTGTTCCCGCAGGTCCAACACCTTTTGCTCCTGGTCCAATCATCAGTGAGTTAAGTATGGCTGGAATCAAAGCAGGAATTGAAGGCGGCAAGGTTGCAATTAAGCAGGATTCGACTGCTGCAAGAAAAGGCGATGTTATCAGCGCAAAGACCGCTTCATTATTAACAAGGTTAGGAATCAATCCTATGGAAGTAGGTTTGGATTTAGTTGCTGTTTATGAAGATGAAATAATTTATGGTAAGGATGTTTTATCTGTGGATGAAATCCAATTCATGTCAAATTTGAAACTGGCTTCTTCATGGGCGGTTAATTTGGCCATGAAAGCAGATTACCCAACAATTGATACAATCAAACTCTTGGTTGCCAAGGCTTTCAGAGAGAGTAAGGCAATCGGTATTGCTCAGTGCATAATGGCAGACCAGCTCATTCCAGATTTGCTTGCAAGAGCAGATAGGGAAGCATCTATGTTGAAAGAAAAATCAGCGTAGTTAGAGTTAGTGAAGTTAGCGGGGTTAGACCCTGCATTGAGCGCTAAGAGTATAAAAACATAAATAAGAACAAAAAGTAAAAGCAAACAATAAAAGCAAATTTATGATAATACGGAGGAATTGAAAATGGAATATATATATGCGGCAATGTTGTTGCACAAAGCAGGCAAAAAAGTTGAAGAAGCTTCTGTGAAAAAAGTTCTCGAAGCAGCAGGCATATCGCCTGATCAAGCTAGAATAAAAGCATTAGTTGCTTCTCTTGAAGGCGTAGATATAGAAGCAGCTATAAAAGAAGCAGCAGTTCCTGTTGCAGTTGCATCAGCTCCTAGCGGAGAAGCAAAGAAAGAAGATAAGAAGAAAGATGCAGCAGCAGATGAGAAAAAGAAGGAAGAGTCGGCTGCAGCTGGTCTTGGCGCTTTATTCGGATAAATTTAACAACAGCCTTTTTGTGAGATAAATGCTATCGGATGCTGAAAAGAACAACCTTTCGAGGAAGTTGGAAGAAAGTAAAAGAGAGATTTCAAAGTTTAGAGATGAGCTTAATAATCTAAACGAGCAGAAAGAATCTTGGTTTAGAAAGAAGGTTGAAACAAGCAAGAAGATAGTAGATCTCATCAGGCATTCTAAGACTTCTAAAGATAAACGCAATGAGTTTACAAAACAGGTTCATGAATTAAAACAGGAAAGAAGTAAATTCACTGAAGCTGTTAAGGGAAAGATTTCTGAGTTGAAAGTTCTTAATTCTCAAAGAACTGAGTTGATTTCAAAGCTTAAGACAAAGGAAGATCCTCGCGAGATCAAAAGTCAGATAAAAAAGATGGAGTATAAGATAGAGACAGAGCCCATGTCTTTTGATAAGGAACGCGAGCTGATGAAGAAGATAAAGGAGCTTAAGAAGAAATTTGAGGGCTTTAGCGAGATTATGAAAGTCGAAGATAAGATTCGAAAGCTTTCAAAAACCATTGACGATGAAAAACGCGTTGAGAGAGAGGTTCATAATAAGGTTCAAGTTGTAGCAAAAGAGGGCCAGGCAAGACATGAAGAGATGGTCGGTTCTTCTTCAACAATTGACGAACTGAAGAAAGAAGAGAAAGAACATGAAGCGAAATTTCTTGAATTCAGAAAACTGTTTGCTGAGAAGAATGAAGAGCTCAAACAAAAGTTGCCAATGCTCAGGGATCTTGGCGAGAAGCTTGGTGAGCATATAGGTGAGTTAAAGGAAGAGCGCAAGAAAAAGCAAAGGTCAGATATTGATTCTAGGGTTAAAGAAGTTCAGGAAAAGATGAAATCCGGCAAGAAACTCACAACAGAAGACATAATGCTTCTTCAGCATGGCCAAGAAGGTGATGAAGAAGATGAAGAGTAAATTTGCTGAGATAAAAAAAGAAATAGAAAAGATTCTGCCTAATTCTCCTCTTGATTTTGAGCCTATTCATTCTAAACTGGTCTTAAAATATGTTCTTAAGTTAAAGCCTGATGCAGATGAAGCGCTGAAAATTGCTGCTCTTGCGCATGATATAGAACGCGCCGTAACAGGCATTACAGAAAAAGACCTGAAGGATTATTCTAAAATTGATGAGTTCAAGAAAGAACACAGCATAAGGTCCTCTAAGATTATTTCTGATTTGATGAAGAGCAACGGATATGACAATAAGGTCATTGAAAGGGTTAAGTATCTTGTGGACAACCATGAATTTGGAGGAAAACTTGATGCTGAGATATTAAAAGATGCAGATAGTCTCGCCTTTTTTGATTATAACATTCCATCTGTTTTTAAAAGGAATGGAAGAGAGAGAGTAATTGAAAAAATTAAGTTTATGTACAGACGATTGTCGTCAAAATCAAGAAAACTAGTTGATGGTATGAAATTTAAAGATAAAGAAATTTCCTTGTTGGTTAAAGAGGCTGTTTCTCAAATTTAATTAAAATAAAAAAACAATAAAATCAATCAAGAAGTTAAAAAATAAAAAATTAAATTTATTTTTTCTTTCCGCCAAACTCGGTAAATCCGCATTTTCCGCAGCTTTTTCTGTCTTTGTGAACTGCCATGAAAACACCATCGCCGCATTTTGGGCATGTTGGATTTTTTCTTTCCAGTTTGCCGCCTTGAGTGGAATAGAGCTTATATACGCTCATTACTTTTCCTTTCTTTTGCGCTGGCGCGCTTTTTTTTGCTTCTGGTTTAGCCATTTTTACTCCTTATTCTCGGCAGCAGTATCTTTTTTCTTTCCTTTGTTCAGTGCTGCTGGCGATTCCACTTCTTTTAGTTTTGCTTCTGTTTTATAAACATGAGCTGTTATTGTGAATTCTCTTTTGCCGAAATGTGTTGCGATTTTCTTTACGACAATAAGATTTTTATCTATTTTAAGCGCATCTGATAATGATTGCTGCACAGCAGGTCTTGCTGGAGGTTTGTCAGCAGCAGTTGTTGCGATTATTTCTGTTCTTTCAAGCAATTTTTCTTCTTTCTTACTTTTTATTTCCATCATAACACCTTTTGAAAATCATCTCTTGAGATTTTTTTATTTCGTTTTTATGGCATATTCGCCGTCAACTTCGACGCCTATTTTTTGCGCGACTATTGACTTTTTTTTGTCAAGGATAGCTATTCTTCCCTGCCAGTTTGTTGTGAACTGGTCGCCTTTGCAGATAGGACATTCATTTCCTTCAACAAAGATTTTGCATCGTTTGCATGTTTTTTTTCTCGTCATTTTGCACCTTGATTATTTTAATTTTAGTATCTTTAGTTTAATTGAATCCTTATTTGTCTTCTTTGCCTTTCTTTTCAGGTTTGCTCTTATCTTCATCGCTCCACTCTGGTTTGCCAAGGCCGACTTGTCTCATTGTAAGGCCAATCTTAGGATTAGCTGGATCTTTCAAGGAAACTGCGATTATTCTTGCTCTGCAAAGATCATTCACTTTTAAGGATCTTTTGGAGTCTTTTCCGACTAGAACTTTATCTTTGCTGAAACTTACAAAATCATCCATTGTCTGTGATATGTGAATCATTCCTTCAATTGCGCCTAGTGTTATGAATGCGCCGAAGTCTGCAATGTCTTTTATTCTTCCGACAACTACTTCCTGCATCTCTGGCTTGAATGTCAAAAGTTCAAAGGTTGTTTCATAGTGGGCAGCTCCATCTCCTGGGATGATTATGCCCTCATCAATGTGTTTGACGCTTGAAACATCTATGACTATGCCGAGTTCTTGGTCAATATAACCTTCGTACTTCTTTTTGGTTCTTTTAATGATGGCCTCTTCTACAGGCAGATTAAATAGGCTCGGAGGAATTCGTATGTGATCTTTTAACTCCACTTTATAGAACATTTTTTTTACCTCATCTCTCCATGACGGCCATCATAGGTATTCCGGCGGTCTTTGGTGTATTTCTTCTATATGGTATCTTGTATATGGTATATATTGTGTTATAGTATAGAAAATGTGTTTATTTTAAAAGCCTTTTGGTTTTGAAGAGCAAACAAGTAAGAGGTTTGGTTATCATTTATGTTTTGCATTGCTCAATCTTTAATTCTTTGTTTTCCAGAAATTCGCTGTATGTTGATGAAGGGGGAGGTATTTGTATTATAGGGGTTCTTGCACAGTATATTTTTTGGCCCTTTATGTTTATTATAGCAATTACTCTTGCAGTGTTCAAAGATCCGTATGAAGATAAATTGTAATCTAAGTAGGCTTCCATCAATCCCTCATCTTTCCAATGGATGGTTGTTATATTAATTAGTTCATTTCCTTCTAAACTAATTTCGAATCCTTCCAGATCTTCTGTTGGAGGCACGTTTAACTCTAATTTTAATCTGTTTTCTGTCTCATCTATAAAGCAGAAGCTGGATTTTTGCGAGACATTTTCAAAATTTATTTTTGTTTCTCTGCAAACAGCATCGGGGTAGGAATCTAATTTTGGCAGGGAATTTATGTCTGACTCTAAAATGAACAAACTTAAGAGTTCTGATTCCTGTTTTGATGCAGATACATATCTGAGGCAGAGATCTCTTTCATATGATTTATTTAATTGATAGCATTTTTCGTCCTCCATTTTTGAGAAGGCATTCAGATTGATGCAACGATTATGTTCAAATTCTGATCGATTATTGCACTCTCCATTTATGAAAGCAGAACAGAGCTCTTTATTGTAAGGGGTGCTCAATATTTTGCAGGTGTTTTCGTCAGAATGGGCCATGGCAAAAATAAGTATGCAATATTCTCGCATTCTTGAGTCAAATGAACTGGATTCTTTGAAAGGTATTTTTTCACAAACAGAAATTTTCTCTTCTTGAAGCGTCTTCATCAAAAAGCAGGTATCAGCTAAGCTGTTGTTTGATTTTTTTTCACAACCATCTCTTATTAAATCTAAACAGCTGTTTTTGATTTCCAGATTGCTTATTTTATTGCAGATTTCACTTGCTTCTTTATCTTTTTTGAAGGAAGAAAAAGCGTAATATGTTATTGCGCCAATAAGTAACAATCCTATAAATAATAAAACCAAAAGATTATTTGTAATGCCTCTTTTTTTGATGTTGACTGTTTTCAATTTATAATATTTAGTTTTCTGTAAGTTATAAAACTTTCTGTATGAGCTGGTTTAATACACATAAAAAAGATATAGGTTGAATTAGGCAATTTGTTTAACTCAGCCGGGTGTTATAAACAAACTTTATAAACAAAATTAATTCCCCGCAGGTATGAGAATTATTTTAGCATCAAAATCTCCTAGAAGGAAGGAGTTGCTTGAAAAGCAGGGTTTTGAAGTGGTTGTTGATGTAAGCAATGTTGATGAAGATTCAGTTTTGCGTGATAATGTTACAGAACTGGTTATGACTCTTGCTAAGCTGAAAGCAGATGTTGTTGCAAAGAGGCATAAAAATTCTGTTGTTATAGCTGCTGACACTTTAGTATATTTCAAAGGAAAAGAGATAGGTCAGCAGAAAAGCGACGCTGCTGCAAAGAAAACTCTCAAGAGACTCATGGGAAACACTCATGAGGTTTATACCGGCATCTATATTGTTAATACAAAAACTAATCACTCTTTGCATGACTATGATATTTCTAAGGTTACATTAAAGAATGTTTCAAATAATGTTTTGCAGGACTACATAAAATCAGGCCAATACAAGGGAAAGGCTGGCGCTTACAATATCGCTGATCCGGAATTTGAGAGTTTTATAGAAAAAGTTGAAGGCTCTTACACAAATATTCTCGGCCTGCCAGTTGAGAAAGTGCTCGGGATGATTGATAGTCTTAAGTGATATTATCTTTATGTTTTTTCTTGCTGTTCTATTTTTTTAGTTTTTTAGAAGAAGTTTCAGATGTTGATTTTTTCAAGCATTCAATTATCTCGCATTTCTTGCATATCTTGTTTGCAGCAGGTTCACCGCAGATTTCGCATTCATTTGCAGTCCCTTTCACGTCTTTTTTTAGCGGATGTATTGTCTGAAGAAAGAAGTTTATGATGTTGTATTTGGCGCTTGGATTTTTTTTCTCAAACTCGTTTAGCATGTCTTTGTATTGTTTTCTGTACGCTTCTGTCGAGCATGGGCATTTTTCATATTTCACAGGGAAGTTTTTCAGTTTCGAATAACGCGCAACTTCATTTTCAGTTGTCAGATAAAGCGGCTTTATCCTTCTGACAAACTGCTTTGATTCCTTTGCTCCAGTTATCGGTCCCTGCCTTATTGCGAGTTTTGCGTCATTTCTGAATATGTTCATTATGAATGCCTGCGCTTCATCATCAAGGTTGTGGCCTGTGACTAGAACATCTAGCTTCATCTCTTTTGCATATTTGTTAAGCAGATATCTTCTTAGTATTCCGCAAATCATGCAGGAAGAATAGTCATATCCTTTTTCATTAAGAAGCGATTTTATGTAGCATAGGGAATATCCAAATTCCTCTCTGAATGCAATCTCTTTAAGCTTAATTTTCTCTTTTTTGCAGAATTCTCTTATATTGTCGAGGTTTATTTTGCTGTATGTTCCGACTGCAGGGTCTACTGTGAGAGCAACTGGTTCATAGCCGAACTTTTTCAGCAGATATAGTATTGTTGTGGAGTCTTTTCCTCCAGATACTGCCACGCCAATTTTTTGTTCGCCTTTTTGGTTTTGTCTGTTCTTTATCAGCTCGAATTTCCTTATGGTTCTGCGTACTTTTTTTTCAAAATAGTCTGGAAAATGTTTTTTGCAGAACCCAGAGCAATACGCTTCTTCCTTGCATTTCAGGCATTTTTCTGTCATGGCCTTAGAATTGTCGACTTGTTTTTAAAAGCTTTATTGAAAAAAGTGCTATTCAAACTTCAGAAATCTTTTGGCCCGAAGGATTATCAGTTTAGTATTCTGTTCCTTAAGTCTTTTTTTAAGAAGCCCGTCTTGCGTTGCTACAATGCAGTCTTTGTCTTTGCAGTAATCCGCTATTGCATCATCAACAATTTTGCTTTCTGATTTTATCACAGAGTGCTTATGCTTCTCCAGCATCGAAAGGGCTATTTTTGCAGCCATCTTATCGCTGCTTTTCTGATTCTTGTCTTTCTGTATCTTTTTCAGCTCGTCTATTGTTCCGTTCATGACACAAAGTTCATAGGGAAAGTCGCAAAGCTCTCTTATTTCTGAATATATATCTACCTTAAACTGTATAGGTATCATGATAAAATTTGTGTCAATTATTATTTTTGTTTTTTGCATTTTTATTCCTTATTTTTCTTTAGCTTTTTTTCTATTTCTTTTTTTAAAGTATTGATATATAAGTTAGCTTGTAACTCTATCGCTTTCCAGTCTTCGTAGGTGGCTATCTCGCCGCGGTAATTAATACCATTTCTTTTTGTTCTTATTTTCTCAAAGAAGTTCCAGTCAAGTTCCAGTTCAGGATGTTTTTCGCAAAGATATGCAAACAGACATTTGTGGTTGCTGGATTTTACCAGATCAAATCTTAGAAAAGAGTCTATAAGTTCTCTTAGAGCATCATAATGCAATTTGTAAATACTACTCCATCCATTGCTGTTTATCTCGAGACCTTTTTTAAGAAGGTTTACAGATTCTAAATCGCCTTCAGATATTTTTAATGATGTTTCTATCAGATCTATTTCTATTTCGTGGATAGGTTCAATGATCCCATCGCTGCAGCATTTTGCGAAAATTTCATTTTGTTTTGATTCTTTATACATTGATATTTACCTTCACAAAGTCTATATTTCCTTTTATCATATTTCCTTTAATAATGTTTTTGATTAATCCTGGTCTGAATTTTAATAGCTCTTCTTTGTTTTCGCATATGAATAATTGGATGTCCCTATGAAGTTTTAATTCATATTCTCCTGTTTTCAGCCCCTCAGGGTCGCCATAAATAAATAGGTCAATATCGCTTTCTTTGTACCAGTCCCACCTGCAGAAGCTTCCGAAGATGATTGCAGTCTTTACCTTTGGCAAACTCGCTAAATGCTGCAAAAATCCTGCTTTGGCCATTTGTTCCATTGCATAAATCTTCTTCCTTGTCTGATATTCTGGGTTTTCATAATCTCCAAGGTAGTAAGGCATTTTTCCTTTATCTTTTACTTTTTTAACAAGGCCGGCATTCAGAAATTTTTTCAGCCATGACGCTGCTTGGGGTCTGCTTATCTTTGCTGTTTTCAAAATCGCTTCAAAATGCCAATGTTTTGTAGGTTCATTGAAAAACAGCGAGATTATTTTTTCTTCCTTGCTTTCCATTTTAGTTAGGTTAATACTAACTATTATTTAAATGTTTGCTGAACTTTTAAGGAAAAGATTGAATGCTGAAATCAAGCGATAGGCAGGTTTTAAAGTTACTTCAGAGTAACAAATAAATCGCAGTGTTTAAATAGTGAAGTCGATTTTTATAGTTAAAATGACAGATTCATTGCAAGTTGTGACTAGAGTTGAAGGAAAGTTATTCTATGCAGAAAATGTAGATGAAGCATTGGTAAACTGCCAAACAGCAGGATATAATGCAATTTTCATGCCTCAGATTATTGATAATAGAATTGATGTTCCTAAAGATTCTTTGTTTTTTGCAAATTGGCTTACTGCTCTAAGTGTGAGAGCAACTGGAAAAACAAAGCAAAATAACGCAGTTGTTGTTTATGCTCATGTTCCTAATTATTTCTCAAATTCTGATAATATAGCAACTGCGAAGAAGCAGGGTTTGCTTAAGGGCGCAGGTATAATGCCTCAAGATGAGTTTCAGAGGCTGCTTGATTTAGAAGATAACGTAAATGTTTTTGTTGTTGATTATAATACTTTGAAATCGTCAAGTTCGGGTGTTATTCTTGTTAAAAATGCTTTAAGTCATCCTCAAACTATTCCGTTTATTGGCGGGAGAGAAAGGGCTGAGAAATATCTTGAAAAGTATGTTCAAGTTTATGGTAAAAAAATAGGGATTTGGTATTCTGGTGAGTTGAATGATAAGCCGGTGGGGCGCCTGCTCTATGTTGGCTACTACGACGGCGATGGTCGTAATGGCAGCAGCGACCTCGGTTACTATGGGCGTTTCGTCGGGGTACGTAACGCTAGCGCCGAAGGCGCGCGCGAAAATTTGCCAAAATTAGAGCAGATTCTAAATGTTGTGAATGAATTTGTTGCGCCTGTAAATGCTAATGAAATAAACGCAAGATTAGAAGCGTTGTACAAATAAATTTTTAAGCATCTTTTATTTAAGCATATTCTTCATCATTACAGCGTCTTCAAACGGTTGAGGCGATTCGTTTATTATTGTAACATCAAGTTTATATTTTTTCAAGGCTTCGGCAAGCGGTTTGAAAAATGCAGGCGTAGTTATTATATGGTTTCTTTCGCCTTTTGCAGTAAACTCTATTCCTGAAAAATGGCAGTGGAAATGTTTAAGCCCTGATTTCTTCAGCTTTGAAAACACTTCATCATAGTCTATTTTTCCGCATTCTCTTGCATAAAGATGTGAAAAGTCTGTGCAGAATGCAACATTTTTTCTTTTAAGCTCTTTTTGTAAGTCAATTAATTCATCAAGTCCTGAGAATTGTGATTTTTTCCCTGTTGTTTCCGGCGCAAGTATGACATCCCATTTTTTCTCTTTTATCTTATCAGAAATTTCGATTATTGCATCTTTCACCATTTCTTTTACTTCGTTTTCCGTTCTCTTGCCGTAAAATGCGGCATGGAAGACGACGTGCGTCGCACCCAAATGATTGGCTCGTTCACAACTTTGCAGAATCCGAGTGATTGACGCATGTATTTTTGGTTTTTCTTCTGACGCAAGATTGATGTAATAAGGCGCATGAACACTCAGGTCAATCTTGAGTTTTTTTGCAAGTTCACCTGCCTGTTTTGCGAGTTCGTTAGTCATGTTGACTCCATAAGTGAATTCTACTTCAGTTGCATCTAGACCTAATTGCCTTGTATGTTCGAGCCCTTTTAGAATTCCAAGTCCAGAAGAACCTGCTGGTCCAATCTTTATCATTTTTTAGTTAGATTATATTTATTTAAAGTATAGTTAAGGTATCAGTGCAGATGTTTTTCTATCTTATGCTCTATGTTTTCTCTGACAAATGATTCTTCCTTTAAAAAGTAATTGATGTTTTTTGTCACAATAAGAGATAATATCTGACTTAGAAGAACAAAATATAATGCTATGCTTAGCATGTTTTGCATTCCAGGCAGATAAAAATTTGAAAATATTAGTATTATCGCAGCAATTGATATGTCTTTAGGAACTTGAAAAGTCATGAAGAGGACATGTTTTATGTCTCTTTTGGTTCTATTCATTGCAAGGAAAGTCACAACCAAGAATCTTATCAGGATGTATATTGCGAACAAGATAATGCTTTTTATCAGGAAGGTAATCTCAAAATTAAGGTTTATTGATAATGCAACAAGGAAAAATACGCAACTTTCCAGGACAAAAATTGCTGCAGCTGAATGTTCTAGTATAACCTTTCTGCTTTTTATGTATATGCTTGAATAAAACATCCCTAGCGTTATTATTGCCGCAATTCCATTGCCGCCAAGATACTCTGAAATCCCATAAGTTACAAGAATAGATATTGCCAGGATTATTGATGAGATATTCTCTGAAATGCTGCTTCTTATCACTGCGATGACAATTATGGCCATCAGCACACCCATGCTGATACCAATCATCAGTTGGTAGCTTAATGAGAAGGATTTTGAAAAAATGTCTATGTTGTTCATCTGCGCGAGGCTTAAGATGATGAATGCAGTAAGCAGAATTATTGGCAGGCCTATTTTTGCTTCTGTCTTTATGCTGTCTGCAATTCTTCCGCTCATTTTGAAAATTTTTTCTTTGTTTTTTGATAAGAATTTGTCTGAATTTGTTAGCCCTAGGTGAGGACTTATAGCAGTCATTATTGTTGATAATATCATAGCGAGATAAACAGAACCATTTAGCTCTTTTTCAAATAAGAACAGTGATGTATATGTGAGGAATACTAGATTTGCAGTAAAAAATATTATGAATCGTAGCAAGGCTTTTTTATAGCTTGAATCAAGTTCCCTTAATTTCAGGGAGAATGTCGAATCAAATAGGATTATCGCCAATGCTATTGTGGAGAATATGGCGATTGATGTCCGGTCTATGTTTAAGGAAAAGATATTTTTTGAAAGCATTAGCGCAAAAGCAATTCCTAAAACAAGAAGGACTATTGTGTTTGAGACAAGATACTTTTTCTTGTTATAGCCGTCAATTATAACGCTGATGAGTATGCCTAGTAAAAGAATAAGTATGATGCTTATCACTGAACTGATTATTGCTTCCATTTACCCTCTTTTTAGTTTAATGCCTGATTTTGAATTAAAACATAAAAACCTGAATCCCTGTTTCTTTAGTTAATATGTTTAGTTAATATGTTTAGTTAATATGAGTTGGTATATTAAGTTTTATATATTTTTGTTTTATTAATGTTTCTGTTTTAGTCAGGTGTTTTAGCAAGTTTTTTATATCTATTTGCAGGATTTTACATGATGGCCAGATATGATGTAGAAAAAATTAACAAAGTACTAGCTAAAGTTCTAAAAGAGATTAAGCCTTCTAAAGATGAAGAGATGAAGTTATCCAGTTTCACAGCAGAGCATATTAAGGTATTAAATCTCAAATTAGAAAAGATTGGCGCAATAGCTGTTCTTGGCGGTTCAGGCGCCAAAAAGACTTGGCTTAGCGGTAACCATGATCTTGATATTTTTGTTAAGTTTGATTATGAAAAATACAAAAGTGAAAATGATGATCTCTCAAATATTTTAAGTGTTATTCTCGAGAGTATTTATGGCAAGGAGTGTGTTAGGGTTCACGGGTCAAGAGACTATTTTCAGGTTCAAATTGATGGCTTTTTTATGGAGTTTGTTCCTGTGCTCGATATAACTGGGCCAGAGGATGCTCTAAATATAACTGATGTCAGTCCAATGCACGCAGAATGGGTTAGTTGGATGGTTGATAAGAGCAAAGAAGTTAAGGGTTCAGAAAATAAAGGCATAGAAGACCAAGTTCGTCTGACAAAAGCCTTTTGCAGGGCAAATAATTTGTATGGCGCAGAAAGTTTTGTACTTGGTTTTTCAGGATATATCTGTGAGATATTGACGATTTATTATGGCTCTTTTTTTAATCTGCTTGAGAGTTCCATTGCTTGGACTGAGAAGGATGTTATTGACCCTAGAAAGTATTATCCTAAAAGAGCAGAGCTTTTTGCAAAACTGAATTCTGAGAAAACTAAATCTCCTTTGATAATAATTGATCCTGTGCAAAAAGACAGAAATGCAGCTGCTGCGCTGAGCAAAGAAAAATTTGTTCAATTCAAAAAGTTGGCCAATGAATTCTTGGAAAATCCAGATTATTCATTTTTTGTGAAGAAAGAATTGACTGTAAAAGAACTTAAAAAAAATGCAGGGGATAATCTGCTTTTCATTGTTTCTGCTTCTCCTCTTGAAGGTAAGATAGATGTTATTGGCAGCAAACTCTTTAAGGTTTTTGAGTTCATCCAATCAAATTTGAAGAGAAATGAGTTCATAACTGCAGATGCAGGCTGGCAATGGGACAAAAAAAATGAGGCATTGTTTTGGTTCATTCTTGACAAAAAAGAATTAAGTGGAAAAGTCAAAAGAATGGGTCCTCCAGTCAAACATAAAGTCTTTTTTGAGGATTTTAAGAAAAAGCACGGAGATGATGTTGTTATAGAAAACAATAGGTCTTATGCAAATTTGAAAAGAGAGTTCACAAAACCGCAGCAATTATTCAATTGGCTTAAAAAAGACAATTATATAAATACGCGCGTTAAAGACCTCAGAATAGTCAATGAATGAGGTTATATATGTGGCTAAATTAGCGAAAAAGCAAAAGATAGATTATTTTGAGTTGAGACGGCAAGGTTTTCATGCACTTACAGGAATATCTATTTTGCTGTTTCTGATTTTTAATGTTCTTAATAAATGGGTTCTTGCAGCAATTCTTGTTTTGGGTTATGCTATTTATCTTGTCAATAAGAAATTGAAAGTTCCGATTATCTGGTGGTTTGTCAAGCATTTTGAAAGAAAAGAGAATCTCAAGGAGACGCCTGCCAGAGGCTCTTTTTTTTATGTTCTGGGATGTTTTCTTGCATTGGTTTTATTTCCAAAAGATGTTGCATATGTTGCAATAATTGTTCTTGCTCTAGGTGATTCGATTTCTACTTTTATTGGAAAAAGTTATGGAAAAACAAGAGCACCATGGAGCAATGTTAAGCTGCTTGAAGGAACAGTTGCAGGAATTGCTCTTAGTTTTTTAGGATTCTTAGTTCTTTATTTCTTTTTGCCAGGATTTTCTGTCACAATTTTTGAAGGCCTTGCAGCCTGCATAATTGCAATGATTGTAGAGGCCTTGGAGATAAAAGTTGAAGACCGCAAGCTTGATGACAATGTTGTTATACCTCTAGTTGCAGGAGCTGTAATCCTTATTTTGAGAAGCCTCTAGAGAATTTCTAAAGTGCTTTTCAATCGAGTTTGTCGCAAAATTCTCACTCACGTGGCTAGCGAGTCTCGTTTCACTCGACAAGTCAATGTTCGTTCGGGTCACCATCGGCTCCGGCCTCTCTGTTTTCATACATGAGCTGACATCCCCGTAAGGGACAACCCAATGTCAGCTTTGCTATTTTATTTTGATGGGTCTACGCATTTTGATGGTGACCTTTAATTATGCGACAAACTCTTTTTAACCTTAAAATTCTTAAATAAAGTAGGAATATTCGCATTAATGGAACCTCTATGCAACTATTATGGGAAATGCGGCGGCTGTTCTTTGCAGCACATAGATTATGAAGTTCAGTTGAGCAATAAGAAGAAACGTTTAGCTAAACTGCTTGGTTTTTCTGAAGAATCTTTGCTTGTTTTTAACAGCAATCCTTATAATTATAGAAACAGGATGGATTTTGTTTTCTGCAAACAAGGTTTAGGATTAAGAATGAAAGGCGATTGGAAAAAAATAGTTTCTTTAGAAAAATGCGTCATCTCGAATGAAAAGTTAAACAGTCTGATGAATGAGATTGCTGCGTTTTTCAAGGATGTTGATTATTTTGATATTGTGAAGCATACTGGCACTTTTTATTTTGCTGTCTTAAGAGCTCCAAGAAAAGATTCCGCAATAAACTTTGTTCTTAATGAAGAATCCTCATCTTTAGGCGAGGCTGTTGAGAGAATCAAGGAATTTTCAAAAGTCACGTCTGCAAACAACGTTCTCATCACTTTTATCTCGCCAGAATCTAATGATTCAACGCAAGGTGAATCGGTTGTTGTCAAGGGATCAGAGATGATAGCTGAGGAATATCTTATTGATGATGCTATTGGCAATAAATTCAATTACTCAGCTCGAGGTTTTTTCCAAAACAATACTGCTGTTGCAGAGATGATGCATAAGTATTGCAATGAAATTCTTAGAAAATACAGTACTAAGGAAGCTCATCTTCTTGATTTGTACGGCGGTGTGGGAACTTTCGGGATAATGAATGCTGATTTGTTTAGCCAAGTTTCAATAGTCGAAAGCATTCCTCAATGCATTGATGCTGCAAACCTGAACATAAAAGAGAACAATGTTGGGAATGCAAAGGCAATTTTACTTGATGCAAAGCATTTGAAAAAATTGCAGCTACCACAAAAACCGCAGCAACTTTTTGTAATAACTGATCCGCCCAGAAGCGGCATGGATGAAAGAACAATCGAACAATTGAAAAAATTAAAACCCGAGATTATAGTTTATATCTCCTGCAATCCAGAACAGCTTGCAAAAGATATCCTAAAATTCAAGGAATATGATTTAAAGAGCGCGGCTTTGTTTGATATGTTTCCGCAGACAAATCACATGGAAGCTGTTGTTGAACTGGTTTTGAAAGAATCTTAAAAGAAGTGTTCTATTTTTTATGCCTGCAAATTATTTCAAGGTTCTTTGGAATCACTCTGAATTCTTTGGCCGCCAAAGATAAACTCTGTCGTGATGGTCGAAGTAATATACATCAACCGTAGTTTTTTCATGATTGATTTTAAATATTAGGACAAAATGAGTATCAATATGAACGCGGTTGAAAAGTTGCAATGGTTTTCTTAAAAATTTGTATTTGTGTTGAGGATTTGCTCTGATTTCTTCTAGTTTTCTGTAAATCATAACCAGCTGTTTTGGGTTCCTCTTAGACAGCTTTTTGAATATTTGGTCTGCTTCAGGTTTTATATCAAGAAAATACATTCTATTTCAACCCATATCTCTTGGCAAAATCATCTACTCTTATGCTTTTCTGCTTCTCAATCTTCTTTATATTCTCGACAAATTCAGGCCTAAGCTCTGGTTCGTTTTCCACTTCGATATATTTATGAACCACAAACTCTATTGCCTTGCCTTTGTCTCGTAAATCATATTTTGCCTTGACAACATTTAAAACTCTGTTTGTGTCGTCGTTTATCTCCACAAGCGCTTGTACCATATTGTATCACCTTAGTTAGACTAAGTCAGACTTATTTATAAAACTTTCGCTCAGAATTGCTCAATCTGGAATATAAAGGGTATCAATTCGCAAAACTCCTTCTATCTTCGCAACCTAGTTGAGATTTTCTGCTAAGCTGACAGACTTGTTTTAGTAATCAATTCCTTTCTCTCCAATCAATTTTTTAGGCCCTTTCTTCATGACAATTTCGTTTACATAATTTGCTCTTTTTTTCAGGCCAGCTGTTGCATGTCTGCCTGTGAGATAAACATGGACTTTTGGATCTATTTCATCAAGAAAGCTTATGAAGTCTTTTTCTTTCAGCAGCCCTATTGCAACCGCGAGATTGATTTCATCAAGTACCAAAAGAAATGGTTTTTTCTTTGCTTCTGCCTTTGCATATTCAAGTGCTTTATTTGCTAATTCTCTGTCTTTTTCTGAAGGTTTTTTTATGTTGACCCATTCATATCTTCCGAATTGTTTTATTTTGTATCCTGGAATTTTTGTTCTTATTCTGTATTCGCCGATCTTATTTCCGCGGCCTTTCATGAACTGGATTATTGAGACTTTTTTTCCATGGCCTAGAGCGCGTAAAGCAACGCCTAATGCAGAAGTAGTTTTACCCCAACCATTACCTGTCCAGAGGTAGATATTTCCTTTATTGTGCATTTTTTATCACATGCTTTTCAAAATAGTTTCTTTATTATACTCAACATGGTGCATTTTTAAGACATCTTCGAATTCTAGAGAGTTTTCAATTGGTATTTCAACAGCGCCGTTGACGATTCTGGTGCCATTTAATTTTTCTATTATTCCTTGCTGATTTCTGCCTGCTAAAACATAATTAAATTTTATTTTTTGGGTATGGTTTAATTTTTTTATCGAATAATTAAAGAGGGCATATGATTTGAACCCCATTATTTCAGATAATTTTTTTTCTTTTGATAAACTTACTCCCTCTAAAATTATGCCTGTGCGCGCAAGAAAATTGCTTGTAAACAGCTCCTGCAATAATATTTGTTTTGCATCGATTTTTTCAGAGACTTTTTTTAATTTAAATTTTATCTGCTGAAGTTCATTGAGTCTTTCTTCAAGGTTGCCGTAGTTGAATATGACAAGAATATCGATATCTCTTGGCACTGATATCCCTTTAACAGATGAGCCATAGAGCACGATATCAAATATGTTCTTTTTTTTCAGATTAGAGGTTAAGCATCTTTTTAATTCTTCCAGCATCTTTTTTCACCAGCTCTGCAGTTTCTTTATCCAATTTTTGCGTGTAACTATCTTGATAAAATGGAAAATCACGATCCATTATTTTGTAGATTTCATGATACTTTTCTTCTAGAATTCTGAATCTTGTTGAATGAGATGAGGGGATGTTTCCTTCTTTTCTTAATAAGTAGAGATCGCATAGGGTTGCGACTGCTTTGAAAAATAAAATTGTGGCAGTATTGAACCTGGCTTTTCCAAACGCGCTGTCGCCTTCTTCGTAGTATTCTTTAAAATTTTCTATTAACACTTTTTCTTTTTCATTCATGTTGTATTATATAACTGATGTCATTTATTTAAGCTTTTCGGTTGTACTGTACACCTGCGTTGTATTGTACAACGTTGGGCAATAAAAATTCGATTTTTGTTGTATTGTACAACGATATTGAATGATTGCCTGAAAATCAGAATTCCCGTATCTCTTTCATCTTATCATATCTTTTTTCAACATCTTGCATAGTTAGAGTTTTTAATTTTCCGATGCTGAAATCTTCTGCATTAAAAGATGCAACACAGCCTGCATAAACTATTCCTTTTCTGATGTTCTTTTGGTCAAAGTCTTTTGTTTTTGATAAATAACCGATTAGCGTTCCGCCAAATGAATCTCCGCACCCTGTTGGATCTTTGACATCTTCTAAAGGATAACCAGGCGCATTAAAGTGATGATCTTTGGTAAATAGCAATGCTCCATGTTCTCCTTTTTTGATTATGACTGCTTTTGGGCCTATTGAAAGGGCTTTTTTTGCAGCTTTTACAAGGTTTGTTGTCTCAAACAGCTGTCTTGCCTCTCCATCATTAATTAACAGAAGGTCAATTTTGCCTATGACTTCAAGCAGTTTCTCTTTTTTGCTTGATATCCAGAAGTTCATTGTATCAAGGATTATCACTTCAGGTTTTTCTAACTGTTTTATTACTTCCAGCTGCAGTTCTGGGTCAATGTTTCCCAAAAAAACATATTTTGCTTTCTTGTATTCTTTTGGAAGTTTTGGCTTGAAATCCATAAGAGAATTAAGTTCTGTTTTCAATGTCTTAGCTTCATTCATGTCAAATTCATACATGCCTTGCCATCTGAATGTTTTGCCTTTTCTTTCCAGACCTTGTATGTCAATTCCTTTTTTTTCAAGTAAGGCAATTTGCTCTTTTGGAAAGTCCTCTCCTATGATTGCGACAATTCCAGGTTTAGAAAAGAGTGATGCTGCTAATGATGCATATGTTGCGCTTCCGCCGACAACTCCTTTGACGTCGCCAAAAGGCGTCTTTATGTCATCAAGGCCCATTGAGCCGATTATTATTGTGTCCATTTTTCTAATTCTGATTGGCTTTTTATTTAAACTTTTCTTAATAAGAAGTTTGTCTAAGGTTTATTTACATGATTTTGTTATTTCTTTATAGTAGTATCAAACGAAACATTTATAAAGCCTAATTAATGGGTTTATGGTATTATGGAAAAATCAACTGATTTTTATGCAAATCTAAGTAAAATTACAAAAAGCATATGTGATGGTTTTAAAGACAATTGTCTGTTCTATTCAGAGGGCTTTGGTTTTTCTTCCTATGATAATGTAAAAGGGAAAAATGCAAGACCGATTCCTGATGGGTTAAGTATAAAGGATAAATCGTTTTTAGTTCATAATGAAAATTCTAGGGATCTTGCAGATGCAATCCATTCATGTGAAAAGCTAGGAAGAACATTTCTAAATGTTGATAAAAATGAACGTTT
This sequence comes from Nanobdellota archaeon, assembly GCA_030690755.1. Lineage (GTDB taxonomy): Archaea > Nanobdellota > Nanobdellia > Woesearchaeales > JAUYGA01 > JAUYGA01. The sequence continues at coordinate 515 of JAUYGA010000115.1, read as the reverse complement.
AACAGTGCTTTCAAGAGAGTTCATGATTGAAGGAACAACCCTTCCCATAAAAGTAACTTATGAAATTAGCGGTAAAAATAGAAGGATAGAGTCAATTTATGTTAAGCAATCAAATCTTAATAGAATCTTTTTAGGATATCTATCGCATCTTGCAGAAGGAACAAGGTATGATTTGAAGTTTTCAGAATCCTCTGTAGTAGAGAAAGAAGTTAAAGGTAAGTCTCTCTTCGAATTGTATTCAAAAAATGATGTTTCGTTTACCCCTTTTTTCAAGAGGCAGCTTGTTCATTTATCTGTTCTTAGTTATTTCTGTTCTTTATATGACATGGACAATGGATCTAATATAATAGTTAATCAAAAAGGAAAATTCGAGATATAGATATTTGCGTTAATTAGTACAAAATTTAGAAAGATTTTTATACTTGTTCTGTTCTGTTTTTGTTATGAAAACTAAAAAAGATGGTAGGTCAATAAATCGAGATGTTCAGGAACACTTGCGTATGCAAGGGATAAAA